>NZ_JBLRWZ010000032.1:0-28756 GCF_047920995.1 Aliidiomarina sp. | reverse complement strand
TTGATCGATCCGATGTTGCATACGCTCGAAACGTATCGCTTACAAGAAGGCCATTGGCTGTTGCAGCATAGCTTGAAGGATGACGATCAAGTCAGCGCCGATCCATTTGCCGAGCATTCATTTACGCTTGCGATTACTGAGTTGCTTTAATTTAGTTTACCGATGTAAAGGATCGTGCTTTGTTTGCATTACAAAAACGCCACACATTTGCTCTCCCTACCAGTGCGAAAGAGCTGATTGAGATTACCGATACAGAGCAACTGGGTGAGCTTCGGTATACTGCCGATACGTGGATTCTTGGCGAAGGTAGTAATACTATATTTGCGGCAGATTACTCTGGGCAAGTGTTGGTAAATCAGCTGCGCGGCATAGTAATCGAAGAATCTGATAGCGCTTGGTTAGTGCGGGTTGCCGCTGGTGAAAATTGGCATGATTTGGTAGTGAAATTGGTGCACGAGGGTATGCCGGGTTTCGAAAATCTGGCGTTAATACCTGGCAGTGTAGGCGCTGCACCGGTGCAAAATATTGGTGCTTACGGTGTAGAAATTGCCACCTTCATTGATTCTGTAAACATATATGATTTAAAGCAACATCAGCAATTTTCACTTAGTAACGCGGAATGTGAATTCGGCTATCGTAATAGCATTTTCAAACGTTCTGAGTATGCGCACTGGTTGATTATAGCGGTGCAATTTAGGCTGCCGAAAGAGTGGCTTGCTAATCTAAGTTACCCTGATTTAGCGGTACTACCAAAACAGGCCTCGGCTCGCGATGTAATGGAGCACGTGATACAAGTGCGCAATGCTAAGTTGCCGAATCCTTCTGAACTTGCCAACGCCGGTAGCTTTTTTAAGAACCCCATTGTGAGCAAAGAACAATACGCCGCGTTAGCGGAGCAGCACCAAGATTTGCCCGTTTATCCAGTAAGCGAATCGCACGTTAAACTAGCGGCTGGCTGGTTAATTGATAAGGCGGGCCTAAAGGCGTTACGAATTGGCGATATTGGCGTACATTCACGACAGGCGTTAGTGTTAGTAAATCATGGCCGCGGCACAGGTGAACAGTTACGCGCTTTGGCGAGCGAAATTATCCGTGAAATTAAACGAATTTACGGCGTGGATCTTGAGCCTGAAGTTCGTGTTTTAGGCAGCAGTGGGTTAATTGCATGGCAATAGCACCGAGTGAACTTGATTCTGCGTTAATCGCAATCTTAGCTGATGGCGAATTTCATTCTGGCCAGCAACTTGGCGATCAGCTTGGTGTTAGCCGCGCTGCGATTCATAACCATGTGGAAAAATTAGCAACTTTAGGGTTGGATATATTTCGGGTAACAGGCAAAGGATATCGGTTAGCAAAACCCTTACAGCTATTGAATTCAGAAGCGGTGAAAGCAAAATTACGTGTTGAGAATCAGCATGTGTTGATGCATTTGCAGCATGTTACCGGCTCTACCAACGATGATTTGAAGCGCTTGCTGGCCGAACAAAATGAACTATCCGCGGGTACCTGCGTGTTGGCAGAAATGCAAACTTCAGGGCGTGGGCGCCGCGGTAAAGCATGGTATTCCCCTTTTGGCAGTAACTTATATTTATCTATGTACTGGCCGCTTTACCAAGGCTTAAATGCTGCCATGGGGTTAAGCGTAGCGGTGGGTATCGCCCTTGCCGAAATGTTGTCGGCAGCAGGCATTGAAGGCGTGAGCGTGAAATGGCCTAATGATGTATATATTCAGCGCAAGAAAGTTGCGGGTATTTTAGTGGAACTAGAAGGCCAAGCTACTGGTGAAGGGCAAGCGATTATTGGTATTGGTTTGAATTTGGCCATGCCGGAAAATCAGCTGGCTATTGATCAGCCATTTACCAGTATAAACCAACATGTTCCTGAAGCCTTGGATAGAAACTGGTGGGCTAGCGCACTGATTAATCGTTGTATTGGTATCTTACAAACGCATGATCAGCAGGGCTTACAGCCACTTATCCCGCTGTGGCGCAAATATGATCATTTTTATCAGCAACCGGTAACGTTGCTTTTAGGTCAACATGAACAGCAGGGCATAGCGCAGGGTATTGATGAATTCGGTGCGCTATTGGTACAGCAAGAAGATGGCAAAAAACGTTATTTTGGGGGAGAAATCAGTGTCCGAAACCCTACTCGTTGAAATTGGTAATACCGCTTGGAAAGTAGCTCGCTATCGGGCTGGTTTACCGATCGAGTTCTTGCACAAAGGTTATGGCATTGATGGGTTGCTCGAATTTCTTACCGAGCAGCCTATGCAGCACGTGGCTCTCGCCAGTGTTGGTACTGAAGAGCACATTGCCACAATACAGGCGCACTTAAATGCGCAGCATAAAGTATTGCATATTGCGCGCAGTACAACGGGATTTGGCATACAACATTGCTATCAGCAGCTGGAAACATTGGGAGTTGATCGATGGTTAACCCTATTGGTTGCTAAAGCTAGCAAGCAGGCAGCCATTATTATTGATGCGGGTACGGCTATTACTTTAGATGTACTTACTGCGAATGGTGAGCACAAGGGCGGCTGGATTGCCCCCGGTATGAGGTTGATGCAAGAATCTCTAGTGCAGCGTAGTACACGGCTGAAGGTTACCGAACAGGTACCCAACGAAATATTAGGTACAGCTACCGAGCGTGCTATTTTTCTTGGTTGCAGAGCCTCTTTGCGGGGCTTTGTTAACGAAGCTTTAAGTGCGGCTTATGGCGCTTTAGGTGTGCAGAATAGCTCGGATAGTAAATTGCCAACGAATGCTGCAGCAGATTCCACTGCATCGGCGATTGCGGTGTGGTGTACCGGTGGCGATAGCGAATATCTGCAGGTAGAAGAACTTAGCAATGCTGAGATGCGCCCGCATTTAGTGCTTGAAGGTTTAGCCTTATGGTATCAACAAAAAGAGGCAACCTAGGGTTGCCTCTTTACAATTACACGTTGTGCACAACGGCTTGGTAGAACTTAAGAAAGCCGCCCTTTGAAATCGGCATAATTAAATTTACGTACCAATTCGAATTCACCATTGCTGCGTAAAATACCAATGGAAGGGTGCTCTACGCCATTAAAAAACGTAGTTTTCACCATAGTGTAATGCATCATATCTGCAAAAATAATGCGATCGCCAGGTTGCAGCTCGTTTGCAAAACTATACTCGCCAATTACATCACCAGCCAAGCAACTGTTGCCACCTAACTTATAGGTATGTGCTTGCACGCCCGGTAAATCAGCACCTGTGATCTCAGGGCGGTACGGCATTTCAAGTACATCGGGCATGTGCCCTGTGGCGGAAATGTCGAGAATAGCAATTTGGCCATTATTCTCTACGATATCAACAACCTCAGAAACCAAAGGACCAGTTTGCCAAGCAACCGCAGAACCTGGCTCGAGGATAATTTCTAAATCATAGGTTTCGCGCAAACGTTTCAGCTGGGCAATTAAGTGATCAACATCGTAGCCCTTGCGGGTCATTAAATGACCACCGCCAAGATTCAGCCACTTCATTTGTGGTAGCCATTTGGCGAAGCGTTCCTCAACTGCAGCAAGCGTGCGCTCTAATGCAAAGGAATCACACTCACACAGATTGTGCACGTGGAAGCCTTCAATACCGGTTAAATCAACACCTTCAAGTTGGGCTGCAGGAATGCCCAAACGCGAACCTGGTGCAGAAGGATCATACAGCTCAGTTTCTGCTTCACGATGTTCTGGATTAATACGTAAACCTACAGAAATACCGTGCGCGGCTACCTGTTTACGGTATCGTTGCCACTGGGTGAGGCTGTTAAATGAAATGTGGTTACAGTGCTGCACCAACACATCCATATCATAATCTTTATAGGCAGGAGAGTAAGCATGTACTTCGCTGCCAAAGGTATCAGCTGCTAACTGCGCTTCCCAAGCTGAGCTCGCAGTACAACCCTTTAGGTACTGTTTTACGATGGGAAATACGCTCCACATCGAAAAGCCTTTCAGAGCCAAAATAATACTAGCGCCGCTTTCGTTTTGCACACGCTGCATTAATTCAAGATTATTAATTAACTTCTGTTCTTCAAGCACAAAACATGGCGAAGGGATTTTTGGCGATAAAAAAGGATTGGTCATTTAACAGCAACTCCTAATAAGCAAAACCGGCTCCGAAGAGCCGGTAGTATACCTAACCGTTATTAATCTTTTAACGGGTTTTGGTCAACTTCAACAACTTGCCATGGCAAGCCATATTTGTTCAAACGCTCCATGAACGGATCTGGATCGAATTGCTCCATATTCCATACACCCGGTTTCATCCAAGTACCTTCCAGCATTAACGAGCCACCAATCATTGCTGGTACGCCGGTGGTATAAGAAACCGCTTGCGCGCCTACTTCGATATTACAGGCCGCATGATCGCAATTATTGTAGATGAAGATGGTTTTTTCTTTGCCATCTTTCATACCGGTGATGTAGGTACCGATACACGTTAAGCCTTCGTAGCCTTCTGCTAGTGAACCAGGGTTTGGCAATACCGCTTTTAAGAACTCTAGCGGTGCAATTTGCTGGCCGTTGTATTCAATAGGCTTGATTGATGTCATACCAATGCCTTCCAGTACCCGTAAGTGGTTCAGGTAGGCTTCGCCAAAGGTCATCCAAAAACGCGCACGCTTAATGGTAGGGAAGTGCTTTACCAGTGATTCCAGCTCTTCGTGGAATAGCAAATACGAAGCGCGAACACCAACACCTGGATAATCTAAATCTTTGCGCACGCTAATTGGATCGGTTTCCACCCACTCGCCATTTTCCCAGTACTTGCCGCGCTGAGTAATTTCGCGAATGTTGATTTCAGGGTTGAAGTTGGTAGCAAACGCTTGGCCATGATCACCACCATTACAATCAACGATATCGAGGTAATGAATTTCATCAAAATAATGCTTTGCAGCATACGCGGTGAATACGTTGGTAACGCCTGGATCGAAACCAGAACCAAGTAATGCCATTAAGCCAGCTTCTTTGAAGCGCTCGTGGTATGCCCACTGCCAGCTGTATTCAAATTTCGCTTCGTCTTTTGGCTCGTAGTTCGCCGTATCAAGGTAATGCACATTAGTAGCTAAGCAGGCATCCATGATAGGTAAATCTTGGTATGGCAGAGCTACGTTAATTACCAACGCTGGTTGCACTTTTTCAATCAGTGCTACTAATTCATCTACGTTATCTGCGTCTACCGAGTAAACGCCTACTACACGATCTGTGCCAACTTCGGCTTGTAACTTCTCGCACTTAGAAACGGTGCGTGAAGCCAAATGAATTTCCGAGAAATACTCCGGTAACATGGCACATTTTTTTACGACAACGCCGCTTACACCGCCAGCGCCGATAATTAAAACTCGAGACATTTTTCACCCCTTTCTTTTTGATGGGTTCGGTATAGAAAACGGGCGCGATTTTGCCTACGCCCGCTCTAGAATGCAAATATTATTCTGCGTTTGTTTTGCTTACACCTAAGTGTTTCAGTAAAAACGCCCATTGGTCGGCGATTTGCTCAATGGCCATCCATGTGGGTGTGCCCGCGCCATGGCCTGCACGGGTTTCAACACGCAACAATATTGGTGCGGCACAGCCCTGATCGCGTTGCATTACTGCAGCAAACTTATAACTATGCCATGGTACCACACGATCATCGTGGTCACCTGTTGTGATCAGCATCGGAGGATAGCATGTGCCGGGCTGCGTATTGTGCACAGGAGAGTATGCATATAGCGCGGCAAACTCATCGGCATTTTCACTTAACCCGTAATCGCTACTCCATGCGCGTGCGTTCGCACTTGGCGTATGATAGCGCAGCATGTCTAAAACGCCCACAGCGGGCAACACGGCGCCGAATAGCTCAGGGCGTTGTAATGCCGAGGCGGCTACCAATAAACCACCGTTAGAGCCCCCTTGAGCGGCAATTTTGCCAGCAGAGGTATAGTTGTTTGCAATTAAGTATTCAGCGGCAGCAATAAAATCATCGAATACGTTTTGTTTATTAAGTTTAGTGCCCGCCTGATGCCAAGCATCGCCATATTCTCCGCCACCACGCAAATTAGGTACCGCTAGAATGCCACCTTGCTCAAGCCATACCATGCGGCCAACACTAAAGCTCGGCGTGAGAGAAACATTAAAGCCACCATAACCATAAAGTAAAACCGAGTTGTTACCATCTAAAAGCGAATCTTGATGGCGCACAATAAACATCGGTATTGCAGTGCCATCGTTGCTTTCGTAAAACACTTGCTCGGTAACATATTCAGCAAGCTGCGCGTTTACTTCGGTTTGCCGATAAAGAGCACTTTCGCCACTGGCGATATTGTAGTGATAAATTGCGCCAGGTTGCGTGAAACCGGCAACTTGATAGAAGGTTTCGAGGTGGTCGGCATCACCGGTAAACCCTGTAACAGAACCAATTTCCGGTAAATCGAGTGGACCGATGTAACGACCATGGGCCGAATACATATGCACCTCAGATTGTGCGTCTTTCAGGTAGCTTACAAAGAACCGGCCACCCACATAATTTACCGTATCTATAGTTTCTGGCTTTTCAGAGACCAGCTCTTGCCAATGCTTGGTTTGTGGGCGGTTAATATCTAGCGCAATTACTCGCCCATTCGGTGCATTGTTTGTGGTGTAAAAGTAAAAAATATTGCCATCGGCTTCAATAAAGCTATAGCGCGCATCCCATTTATCAAACAGCGGCTGCCAACTGGCATTAGGATCGGTTAGATCAAGCATATGCATGCCATTAGCGAAAAAACCTTCGGTTAAATTCGCCAGCAAGAAACGGCCATTTGCCGCTACCTGCGGATATGGATTGATAGAGCCTTCGCCTTCTAGCTGATATACCAGCTCATCATTTGCTTGGGCGGTACCAATACGATGAAAGTAAATCCGCACGGTTTGCTGATCATCTGGATGGCCATCTGCACCCTCAGGATAGCGGCTGTAATAAAAACCAGTTTCATCGGGTAACCAACTTATATTAGTAAACTTGGTTCCGGTGATACGGTTCTCGGTATCCTCGCCAGTACGCACATCGCGCACTTTGAATTCAACCCAATCGGAGCCGCCATCGGAAATACCATAGGCAATGAAATTGGCGTTGGGGCTAACGTAGGCGCGAGCAAGTGAAACGGTGCCATCGCTACTCAATTTATTTGGATTAATGAGTACCCGTGGCGGCCGGTTTAAACTCTCGGTTACGAAGAGCACTGCCTGGTTTTGTAAGCCATCATTGCGATAAAAGAAATAACGTTCGCCTACTCTAAATGGCGTACTTAATCGCTCAAAGTTCCACAGGCTGGTTAGGCGCTCTTTTAAGGGTTCTCGATCCGGCAGAGCCTGCAAATACGGGAGTGAAAGATTGTTTTGTGCTTGCACCCACTCGTTTACTGCAGTGCTGTGCATATTTTCCAACCAACGATAGGGATCAGCAACGGCAACGCCGTGATAGTGATCAACCTGTTGGCTTTGTGGAGAAACAGGGTAGGCCATACGATCCTCGGGTATCGGCTCGGCAACATGGGTACTGCAAGCCGAGAGGGCAAGCACACTTGCGGTTGCTAAAATAGGCAATAAAGAACGAACCATAATTAAGCCTCGTTGTATTTGTGTACGCAATGCGGATCATAATTCTGCGTATGTTGTTGCTTGCGCTAAGCATACATTAGTTCCTGAAAATCGAAAAATGATTAGCGTAAAGTAAGATGTTGCGCGAGGTTTCTAAGTTCAGCGATGAACTCACTTTTTCCCGAAAAACCATGCTCTTTAGCAAGGGCGCTGAGGCTCTTGCTGCTTAAGGTTGCGAGAATCAGCAGGTTATTCGAACGCTGTAGTTGGGGTGATTGCAACAGCACTGTGGCGAGCATGGGTTGCAGCACTGCAAATGGAATAAAGCCGGCGGCGAAATCGGCGAGCAACCGCTCGATGGGTAAATTATTACAGGCATTGGTGGGCAGGTTATCTCGCCATGCCAAAAGCCAGTGTAGTTCGTTACTAATAGCCGGCGCTGCTGCCGCGTAACCGATTAATGTGGCAGCGAAAGTAGTAACGAGTTGCGTTGTTAGCGAATGGGCTTGCTTTGCCGCTTGGGTGTTTCCACGGCAGGGCTTTATATAAACCAATGAGCGCATTCCGGAAGCTGCATCTTTCTGTAAGCCTAAGCGTACCGGCTGAAAGCCTGCTCGGTGCCAAAACTGGTGCAACGCCTCGCTGCCACCAAAGCTAGTACCCATGAGTGCGGCCTGGGTATCCGCAAATTCAGATACGCTAGCAAGTAATGATGAACCGAACCCGTGCCCTTGCAGCGCCGGCAGCACGGCAATTCGCACGATGCGGAGCATTGGCAAGCTTGCCGCTGCCTGTTCCCGTAAATGAAATACCATGGTTTGCGGCAGTAAATTCCCGGGAGGGCGCCTTTTGCCTTGATAAATGGGGGTAACTAATGCGGCGGCTAATGGCCCTTCGTGAGCCATCCAGCATACGCCAATAAGCTGTTGTTGCTGATATTGCAGCACGAGCCGTTGCGTGGAATCGTTGAGCAGTAACTGCAAATCGTTGGGGCTAGTTTGATAATGCGCGGTAGTAAGCAGTGCAAAAACTTCGCTAAGTTCAGCATGGCTAAGTTCCGCAGCATGGCAAATGCGATAGCGCAATGAATGCTGTGTTCTTGGCTGCGAACCATGCGCCACAGTAGTTTGATTTTGTGCTACTTCAACCACGCTATCCGCTGTTGATAACGGTAATGAAGCAGATGCGCTGGGATTACTTTGTAAGCAGAAACAGGCGTTTAGCGCAGCTTCTAGCGGATCGCCATCACGCCAACGAATTGGCTTCTGTAGGTCGATATTTAGAACCTGCTGAAAGTAGTTTGGCAGCTTGCTTTGCAACCGCAGTAAAAAGCCGCGGCCGGCACTCTCATAACCCTCCGTAGTAGTGGCGAGCACTAATTGTTGCCAGCGCTCGGCTACGGCAGCCACAATATGGCTTGGAATTGAGGCGGCTTCATCGATGACTAACCATTGCTGCGCTTGCGGCGTGTATGCAAGCAAGCGATCTGGCGGCAAGAATGTAACGGGCTGCGTTGCGGTTGCAAGTATTTGTGCAGCTTGTCGTTTTGAAGGCGAACACACTAGCGCATTTAACTCTGGTTGTGCGTTTAACCAGAGGCCAAGTAGGGTTGATTTGCCTCGCCCACGCGGCGCATTAATAACCGCAACACAGCTTGTTAGCGTATTAGAGTTAGCTTGCTCAATATTAGCGCCTGCCTGGCTGAGCCTGTGCAGCTGCTGCAATTCTTTTAACGCGGTATATTGCTCAGTGGTTGGCGTAAGCACCGCTTCAGTGGGCCAATCGGGAATATTATCGCAGCAATGCTGAGCATCCGCAGGGCTGGTGAGTTGCGTATTAATGCCCTGTTGCTGCAAGTAATGGAGTAATCGTTGCCAGGCAGGTGTGGAATGCACAGGCGCTTGTAGCACTAACAAGCCGCCACCCGCAAGAGTGCCAGAAACCGCTAAAAAAGCATCGGCATGAAAGGTAGTGGCAGCAGAGAAAAATATGCAGTTGTATTGTTCACCAAGGTGCTGACGATAGCTGCTGAGGTTTGCTTTAGATAAGTGCAGTTTAGCGCCAGCATATTCGGGCCAATCCTGATCGGCTGCAATAATAATCAGGTTGCGAAAATGCTGGCGAAAACTACTCACAATTTAGAACAACGCCTTACCAAAGTAGATATCAAGCACCGTATTGATAAATACCACAGCAAGAATCACTGGAATAAAGGTGCTTAATGAGAAGCTGATGTATTTTTGCAAGATGCCATTAGTGTAGCCTTTTGAGCCTAATGCCAGTTCATCATGCAGGCCTTTCGCTTGCCAATGCCAAATTACAAACAAGCAGATCAATAAGCCGTTTAATGGCAGCACCGTATCGTAGAAAAGGTCGTAAATGAGATCGAATACGGATTTAGAGCCGCCACCGTAGCTAACAAAATCGGTAAAGAAATTAACCATACCAAATGAAGCGGTAGCGATAAGCGTAAGGATACCCATGGTGCCGGCTAGCACTGCAAGTGCTTTGCTGCGGCTAAAGTTATATTTCCGCACAATGGTAGCGGTAGGTACTTCAATAATAGAAACTAACGAGGTAATGGCTGCTACGAATACCAAGGTGAAGAACACCACGGCTACAATACTGGCACCAAGGTAGCCAATGTTTGCAGATAGGGCTAAGAAAATCTGCGGTAAGAAGGTAAAGATCATCGCTACTGATGATTCACTCAATTCCGCTGGATTGGTTTGTGGATTAATCGCGAAAATGGCAGGTAGCACCATTAAACCAGCAGTAAAGGCTACTGCGGTATCGGTAATTAATACCATTTTACCGGCGCCCACTACGTTATCGCGCTGGCGCAAATATGAGCCATAAGTGATTAAAATACCCATACCAAGCGAGAGCGAGAAAAATGCTTGCGAAAGGGCGCCACTAATAACGCTGCCATTCACTTTACTAAAATCAGGAATGAGGTAGAACTGTACGCCAGCAAAAGCATTATCGAGGGTAAGTACAAAGCCTACCAACACCAATAACATTACAAATAGCGCGGGCATCATAATGCGTGCGGCTTTCTCGATACCATTGCGTACACCGCTCACCAACACGAAATATACGATAGCGGCCACGATGGCGAGGTATATAAATACGCTCCAATGATTGATAAACACCCCAAAGTACTCTGGGTTGGCAATCACATCGAGGCTACCAATTACGGTTTGCACTAAATAGCCGAGAATCCACACGGTAATTACCATGTAGAACACGCCAATCATAAAGGGCGTAATTACTGCTAACCAGCCGGCAAAGCGCCATGGGCTTTTGCTACCAGCAATGGAAATATAAGCGCCATGGGGATCGGCTTGGGCTTTACGGCCAAGGCCCATTTCCGCCAACATAATTGGCAAGCAAATAAACACCACAAACAGGGCATAGATCAGCAAAAAGGCACCGCCGCCATTTTTTGTGGCTGCAACGGGAAAGCCTACCATGTTGCCGATACCTACTGCAGAGCCTGCAGCGGCGAGAATGAAACCAATACGGGAGCTAAAATGTTCGCGTGGCGCGTCCATAATTGAAATCCTATTCTTGTTATCGTTATCGTTTTAGTTTTGCGATTAGCTAGGCGTTATAGCAGGTTTTACCCTGCTTGGGCAAACCTGGTAACACTGCTTTGCCGCTGGTTGGAGCAGCAAATGCGGTAAAGTGCTTAACGTTGGGGCTTTTCCGAAACATAAATCGTAATGGTGCCAGCAATCACCATGGTATTATCGCTGCGGAATCCTTGTACTGCTACATCTACATCGCCTACTTGCCATGCGTTCTCAGGAAGGCTCGCTACGATCCGAATATCGGAGTTTGCTTTGGCCGTGTAGTTCACCTGCATTCCCTTAGGTATCCAGCGTAAATGCTTTGGAATACTCGCTTCGGCAACGGCGCCCATGGCCATTTCTAAACCATTACATAGAGCAATGGCGTGTACCGTACCAATGTGATTCTCCACGGCTTTGCGTTTTTTAAACCTAAGCTCACAGTAATTTGGCCTCAGTTCGGTAATAAGTGGCCGAATCGTTTTGAAGTAGGGCGCTTTGCGGGCAAACATAAGCGAGAATAGTTGCTGGCCAAATGGAAGCCGTAATGTTTTTTCATAGAGCTTTAATAAGTAATTTGTTGGCATGCTGTATTCCATCGGTTGATAACCATGCTAATTCGGTAAAACCTGCTTAAACAGCTGATTTTGTTGATCCAGTTCGTTTAGGCTTGCGTTTAATAAACTGACAGCAGGTTTGCCGGCCTGTTGTTCGCTAGCAACGAGCTTGAGCCAACAGTGCCCCTGTTGGCTCTTTTTTTAAACCTTTTTCACGAATTGGGTTTTCAGTTTCATAGGGCCGATACCATCAATTTTACAATCGATATCGTGATCACCCTCTACTAAACGAATATTCTTCACTTTTGTGCCTACTTTTACTACTAGCGAAGAACCTTTTACTTTTAAATCTTTAATTACCGTAACGGTATCGCCATCGGCTAATTCGTTGCCATTGGCATCGCGTTTTACCTGTATAGCATCAGTATCTTCGCTCGCCACTTTCGACCATTCGTGGGCGCATTCTGGGCACACGTACATCATGCCATCTTCATAGGTGTATTCAGAGCCACAATTAGGGCAGTTAGGTAAGGCACTCATTTATTTCCCCTTCACAAGCTGAGTTTGCCGTATAATGCCTTAATCCTTTGCCGCTGGCTATTTTGCTTTATTGTTCTAGCAGCTCATTTCGCTGTAATAGTTATTGTAATAGTTGCTGTAATCATTGCGTGGTTTTACTGTGAAAGAAACATCATCAGCACCGTACATTCGCGGCTTTGCCTGGCTTCTTGCTGGCTTAGTAGCGCTTGGCCCGCTGGCGATTGATGCCTACTTGCCAGCGATGCCAGTGATGGCAACGGATTTGGCAACTTCATTACATAATATTGAAATTACCCTCAGTGTATTCCTCATTGGTTTTGCAGTTGGCCAGCTGATTGGTGGCCCCATATCTGATCATTTCGGCCGTCGGCTTACTATCTTGGTGGGCTTAAGCCTGTTTATTTTTGGTAGTGTTTTTATCGCCTTGGGCAGCTCGATTGAATTGTTATGGTTGGGCCGCGTGCTACAAGCGTTTGGTGGCGGCATGGGTGTGGTAAATACCATGGCCGTGGTGCGGGATCGCTACTCGGGCAAAGCAAGCGCAAAAATTCTTTCGCAAATTGTAACCATTATGATGGCAGCACCGTTGTTAGCGCCGTTCATTGGTGCATTCTTTTTGTTGGTAAGTGATTGGCGCAGTATTTTTTGGTTCTTAGCGGTTTATGCCATTGTGTTGTTGTTTTTGCTGCGCAGGTTTTTGCCAGAAACGAGAGTAATCCCCACAATGCAGAACACTGCGGGCCAATTACAGGCGCGAAAACCTTCTGCCATTCAGCGCTATTGGGCGGTGCTGAAACACCGCCGCGCACTCGGCTTTCTGTTCGCCGTGGCCTTTAGTAACGCAGGGATGTTTACCTTTATTACCACCTCGCCCGGTGTGTATATGGGTTATTACGGCGTGAGTGCTAGCGTTTACCCAATACTATTTGCGGTGAATGTGATTGCGCTCAGTATTTGCAATCAAATTAATATCCGCGTGCTACGGCATTTTGAGCCCGCCCAGGTGTTGCGAGCCGGACAACGTATCCAATTCGCCATTGGCACTCTAATGGTGATAAGCGTGGCGTTTTTTGCCCTGCCTATCTATTTATTAGTACCGCAAATTATGTTGTTTGTGGGCATGCAAGGGTTTGTGGTGGCAAATGGTATGTCTACGGTAACCGATTTCTTCCCTGCAAACTCGGCAACAGCTTCCGCGTTAGTAAGCTCAAGTGGTTTCACGATGGGCGCCATTGTGGGTGGTTTGGCTGCCTTAGCAAGTGATGGCTCACCGCTTACTATGGTGGCGGTAATGGCAATGTGCCCACTACTAGGTATCTTAAGTAGCCGCCTTATTCATGGAAAAACCTTAACGAATGAATAGAAATAGGGTTGAACGTTATGGTTGTGCCGCTCAATAGCCTTATCATTTAAGTTATTTTATAGCATACTGCAACAAATCCCTTGCTCTGGTGCTGGCAATCCTTTCCAGGCTTTTCACGCACAGTGGCTTGCGCGCGCAAGCGGCAAGGCGAGCATATCAACATCACATGAGGAATATACTGTGCTTACTATGAAGAAAACTATTTTAGCTTCGTTGATTGGCGCTACCCTAGCCATTACTGGCTGTTCGGAGCAAGCGCCTACGCAAACCAGCGAAACAGCACCAGCGGCTGAAAGTGCAACTATGGCTGTAGAGAACCCGTTTTTCCAAGCGAGCTCGTTGCAATATCAGGCGCCAGATTTCCGGTTGATTCGTGATGAGCATTTCCTGCCCGCTATTGAGCGCGGCATGGCGGAACAGCTCGCTGAAATTGAAGCTATTGCCAATAACCCAGAAGCACCAACGTTTGAAAATACATTGGTTGCCATGGAGCGTAGTGGTGCATTGTTAACTCGCGTTTCCCGCGTGTTTTCTAACTTAACGGGCACCGATAGCAACGAAAAACGCCGCGAAATTCAATCGGAGCTGGCGCCAAAATCAGCAGCGCATTCTGATAATATTAATTTGAATGCCGATTTATTTGCTCGTATTGAAACTATTTACAACGATCGTGAAAACCTTGGTTTAAACGATGAGCAAAAACGGTTGGTGGAAGTTTACTATCAGCGCTTCGTTCGTGCTGGTGCGCAATTAACTGATAATCAGAAAGAGCAAATTCGTGCACTTAACGAAGAACATTCACGTTTAAGAAACCAGTTTGCCCAAAACTTGCTTGCGGAAACCCGCAATATCGCTGTGGTTGTAGATACGGTTGAAGAGCTTGATGGCTTATCGCGTTCCCAAATTCAAGCAGCGGCCAATGCAGCAGCAGATCGGGGCCATGAAGGTAAGTATTTGTTAAGTATCACCAATACTACGCGCCAACCGATTCTTACTTCATTGAATAACCGTGAAGTGCGCCAACGGGTATGGGAAGCTTCTGCTAACCGTGCGCAATCGGGTGATTACGATAACCGGCCAATTTCAGCGCGATTAGCACAAATTCGTGCCGAGCGTGCTGCACTGCTAGGCTATGATAGCTGGGCTGATTACAACGTTGAACCACAAATGGCGCAAACCCCAGAAGCGGTATTCGAATTGTTCGGCACTATGCTACCTACGGTAATTGCGAACGTTGAAGCAGAGCAAGCGGCAATTCAAGAAATGATTGAACGCCGCGGTGGTGATTACGAAGTACAGCCTTGGGATTGGGAATACTATGCCGAGTTTGTGCGCCAAGAGCTGTATGATATCGATGAAGCTGAAGTGCGCGAGTATTTTGAATTCAATCGCGTATTACATGATGGTGTGTTCTATCAAATGAACCGTTTCTACGGTATTACTTTTGAGCCACGTCCTGATTTACCTACCTATCACGAAGATGTAGAAGTGTACGAAGTGTTTGATGCCGATGGCACCAGCCTTGCGATTTTCTACGCTGATTACTTTGCCCGTGAAGGTAAGCGCGGCGGCGCTTGGATGAGCTCCTTTGTAGGCCAATCTCACTTATTGGGCACTAAACCAGTAGTTGTGAATGTGATGAACATTCCAAAAGCACCAGAAGGTGAGCCTACCTTAGTGAGCTACGATCACGTAACTACCATTTTCCATGAATTGGGCCATGGTATTCACGGCATGTTCTCAAATGTAACTTACCCAACCCTGGCAGGTACTGCTGTTTCTCGTGATTTCGTAGAGTTTCCATCTACGTTTGAAGAAGATTGGGCAGCCCATCCAGAAGTTATCGCAAACTATGCGAACCACTATGAAACGGGTGAGCCAATTCCAGATGAGTTGCTAGAGCGCTTGATTCAATCGCGTAGCTTCAACCAAGGCTTTGATACACTTGAGTACATTTCAGCTTCGCTGTTGGATATGGAGTGGCATTCATTAACAGCGGATGACGAGTTACAAGATGTAAATGAATTCGAAGCCGCGGCGTTAGCCAAGTACGGTGTTGATATACCAGCAGTGCCGCCGCGTTACAAAACTACCTTCTTCTCGCATTCAATGGGTGGGGGCTACTCTGCTAGCTACTATGCCTACATGTGGAGCGAAATTTTGGCGGCAGATGCTTTTGCTTACGTGCAAAGCCAAGGTGGCTTAACCCGTGAAAACGGTAACCACTATCGCAGTAATATTTTAGAAGTAGGCAACACGCGGCCAACTATGGAATCGTATATTCAGTTCCGTGGCCAAGAGCCAACTACCGATGCGTTGTTAATACGCCGCGGCTTGCAGCTTAGTGTTGATTAACTTCCGGTAACTTGCCTGGTGAAAAACGTAAAAGCCCGATTCAGAAATGAATCGGGCTTTTTGTTTGCTTGCTAATTACTAATCAAATAAGTGTTGGCAATAAAGGCATTAGAAACGCCCACCAAACCATGAATTGCTTACGGTAAAGCCTACCCCAAACGCATTGGGGCCAGAATCGTAGCTAAAGTTGATACCGAAGCTGCCAGGCATAAAGGTAACCCCTACATTGGCATTAAAGCGATGCTTAGTGATGGTTGGAGCATTGGTTGCGTGGGCGCGTTGATAAGAATACCCGGGGCCAGCATAGAATATTACATGGTCGGTTGCCTGCAGGGTAAAGCCAGCATTAATTACCCGCACGATATGTTGATCATCACGCCGATTACCAAAAATATCACTTTGATCCATACCAAAGCGGATGAAGCCACCAATATTCCGATCGAAGGCTTCTGGAACCGCAAACCATATGGGAATCAACAGTGCAGCTTCATTATTTTCGGGGTGAATTGAGGGGGCGTGGGCAAAACCTGCAGTAATCAGCCAATCTTCATTGGCGAGGGCTGAACCGCTGGTAACAACGCTAGCAAGTACTAGCGCGGCAAGCGCTTTGCGCGCGAACTTCTTTTGCATGATTAATATCCCTATTGTACTTCTGGCCAATTAAGGCCTTCCGTGATGAATAACTATTTTCTGTTAGTAACTTTGATAAGGGTACCATTTGCGCTATCGGTGAGTAAATATAGAGCGCCGGTGCTTGGGTGCACGCGAATGTCGCGAATGCGTTGATTTAACTCGGTAAATAAACGTTCTTCTGGTTGTAAGTTGTAGCTGTTGCCGCCGCCATTACCTGGCGTAACCGGGCTTACTGCAGGTGTCTGTTCGTTAGGGTAGAAGCGTAAACGCGCTACATGTTTACCTGCCAGTGCGGGAACTAATAGATCACCATGCCATTCGCTAAACATATCGCCATAATAAATGGCCAGCCCAGCAGGCGCTATGGAAGGGGTCCAATTGAATTCAGGATCCGTTAGGCCGGGTAATTGCTGATACGGAGTAATTAGCGCCCCAGTGTAATCAACACCACCAGTAATGAGCGGCCAGCCATAGTTTGCACCGCTGCGTAAGCGATTAATTTCATCGCCCCCACGAGGGCCGTGTTCGCTAATAAACATGCGTTGCTGTTCGGGGTGCCAAGCAATGCCTTGCACATTGCGGTGCCCATAAGTAAATATCTCGGCCTTGCTTTCACGGCTGGTTAAAATTGGGTTGTCGGTAGGTATACGGCCATCTTGTTCTATGCGCACTACTGCGCCTAGGTGGTTGCTAACACGCTGAGCGTCTTCCCGATAATCAAAGCCATCCCCTAAGGTGAGCAGTAAAGTATTATCCGGCATAAAAGCGATGCGGCCACCATAATGAGCACTGCCGCGCTTTGCTGGCAATGCGCGAAAAATCACTTGGCCATCAGTTAGGGTTTCACCATTCCAAGTGAATTTTGCTAAGCAGGTGTTGTTGGCATTGGCAGTGCCACAGGCATAGGAAAGAAACAAGTGTTGGTTGTTGCGAAAGTTAGGGCTTAACGTTACCTCAAACAAACCCGCTTGGCCATCAACCCAGATATCATCTATCGGCGGCTCGAAGCGGCTTAGAAGTTCTCCATCCGGTGCTAAGTGCACTAGCGTTCCGTTGCGTTCGGTAACGAGCAAGCTGTTATCCGGCAACACCGCGAGGCTCCAGGGAAAGTTTAGATTCTCATGCAGTGTGGTAAGGCGATATGCAGATTCTGAGGTATTATATACTTCTGCTTCTGCTTCTGTTTGGGGCGCACCTGCATCTTGCGCAACAGCACTGATGCTGGCGCCTGCCATAAACAGTAATGTAGCGCCTATCGAAAATAGGCGAGCGGGCGCCATTAAAATTCTTGCCAGTGCTTTCATGATCTGCTCTCGGAATCTGTTTTCGTTGGTTTAGCAGAGGTTACATTATCTTGTATCCGCTGATGATGCTGCGCGCGTAATTTGCGAATTAAACGTTTGCGAAAGTGCCGGCTTAACACTGCATATACAAAACCACCAACTAGGCCGCTAGATGTCATAAATAAAGTGCCCACCGTAGTGCGAGTTGCGGCAATTAATGTGGGCATGGGGGCGAAATGATTCGCTACCAAGAATGCTGCCCATAGGGATACAGCACCAGCCACGGCGCACCAAGCGATAAACTGCCGGCGTTGGATACGAACAATTAAATGCGCTACGGGAAGAGCAACAATAAAGGCAACGGCAACCATAGCGGTGAACAAAGGACCGAAGTGGAGTAGATCATACCAAGTGCTATCAAGGCGTGTTTGCAGATCGATGGCAGGGCCAATGGCACTAATGGCGAGAATATTAAACTGAGTTTGCAGCACAGAGCCGAGAATTCCTGCAATGATTACTGCAGGAAGGAATGCTAGAAGGTAGCTTAATCGATGTGATGTGTGCTTCATTTAATATTGCCTTAATTAAAACCCTGCACGTTTGCCGCCAATCTTTTTATGTTGCGTGGTAGCCATAACAGACTAAGGTAACGAATTTACACTAAATTAGCTATAACAAAGCAAGAACTAAACTAAAACAGCGTGCTAACTGCACGAGAACCAAGCGGGTTTTGTTAGCTTTTTCAGCGTACATCTGTGCTTGCTCGATTTTTCAGAAGCGGATACAGTGAACATATTGCAGGTTAGACCAGAGGAATGTAGAACACCATGAGCCAGCCATATCCAAATTTACTAGCGCCACTTAACCTGGGATTTACCACATTAAAAAACCGCGTTTTGATGGGTTCAATGCACACTAACCTTGAAGAAGAAAAAGGTGGTTTTGCAAAACTTGCAGAATTCTATGCTGCACGAGCTCGTGGCGGCGTGGGCTTAATCGTTACCGGTGGTATTTCACCAAATTTTCGGGGCCGTTTGGCGCCTTTTGCCAGCCAGTTAAGTAATGGTTGGCAGGTTTCTAAGCACAAACAGGTAACTAATGCGGTGCATGCCGCTGGCGGTAAGATTGCGATGCAGATTCTGCATGCTGGGCGCTATTCCTATCATCCCTTCAGCGCAGCCCCAAGTGCAATTAAAGCACCAATAACGCCTTTTAAGCCAAAAGCATTGAGTGAGAGGCAGATACTAAAAACTATTCAGCATTATGCTCGGGCAGCTAAACTAGCAAAGCAGGCTGGCTATGATGGCGTGGAGATTATGGGATCGGAAGGTTACTTAATTAACCAGTTTATTTGCCAGCGTACCAATAAGCGTACCGACCGTTGGGGCGGCAGTTTCGAAAATAGATCACGCTTGCCGCTAGAGATAATGAAGGCCGTGCGCGCTGCGGTTGGCGAAGAGTTTATTCTTATTTATCGCCTTTCAATGCTGGATTTGGTGGAAGATGGTAATACATTGGAAGAGGTTATTGAGTTAGGCAAGGGCGTTGAAAAAGCTGGTGCTACGATTATTAACACGGGTATTGGTTGGCATGAAGCACGCGTACCTACTATTGTTACTTCGGTGCCACGCGGCGCTTTTCGTTGGATAACCGCGCGTTTGAAAGAAGAATTAAACGTACCGGTTGTTGCCACTAACCGAATTAATACCCCGGAAATTGCTGAAGATATTTTAGCGAATCAAGAAGCTGATATGGTGTCTATGGCGCGGCCCTTTTTGGCCGATCCTGATTTTGTGAATAAAGCTGCCGCTGGCCAAGCCGATCGAATTAACACCTGTATTGCCTGCAACCAAGCGTGTTTAGATCATGTATTCGAGAATAAACGCGCTAGTTGCTTGGTAAACCCTCTGGCTGCTTATGAAACCGAGTTGGTGATGCAGCCTACAACTGCAGTAAAGAAAGTAGCGGTAGTTGGAGCAGGCCCCGCTGGTTTATCGGCCGCGTGCTTCGCCGCAGAGCGTGGCCATGAGGTGCATTTGTTCGACGCTGCCGGAGAAATTGGTGGCCAGTTTAATTTTGCGAAACAAATACCAGGTAAAGAAGAGTTTCATGAAACCATTCGTTACTTTGCGAAGCGTTTAGAGGATGCCGGTGTACAGATACACCTGAATAGCCCACAAAGCACCGATTCGTTGCAGCAAGGTGGTTTTGATGATGTGGTATTAGCAACCGGCGTGGTGCCTCGGCAAGTGCAAATTGCTGGCAGTGAAACCAGTGATAAAGTACTCGGTTATCTTGATGTATTGCGCGATCACAAAACGGTAGGCAAACGGGTGGCGGTAATTGGTGCTGGCGGTATTGGTTTTGATGTATCTGAATACCTTACTACCGAACATTCACCAACCCTTAATAGCGAAGAATGGCATGGTATATGGGGTATTGATAAAACGTATCAGCAGCGGGGTGCGCTCACTCAACCGCTACCAGACCCTTGTTCACGAAAAGTATATTTACTGCAACGCAAAGAGAGCAAAGTAGGTGGAGGCTTAGGCAAAACTTCGGGTTGGGTGCATCGCAACACGTTGAAGAATAAAGGCGTAGTGATGTTGAATGGGGTGAGTTATAAGCAAATTACTGATCAAGGCTTGGAGATTGAGCGTAACGGGAAAGTAGAGCTACTAGAAGTAGACCATATTATTATTTGCGCAGGCCAAGAACCGCTGCGCGCGTTACAACAACCATTAACCGATGCGGGTATTCGCGTACACTTAATTGGTGGCGCCGATGTGGCGGCAGAACTTGATGCGAAACGCGCGATACGGCAAGGGGCCGAGCTCGCAGCAGCACTTTAAAATAACAGCAGGAGAACATGAATGGCACAAGCACCAAAAGCACTAGATGATGCAAGAGGGCGCCTCGAAGCAATTTATGAGCACCTTGATGTTTCCGAAGACGCACAAGTTCGTTTAGCTCGTCCGCACCGAGTAGTTGAAATTTCTATTCCGGTTCGAATGGATGATGGTTCCTTACAAGTATTTCCAGCATGGCGCGTGCAATACGATACAACCCGCGGCCCAGGTAAGGGTGGCATCCGCTTTCATCCTGATGTGGATGCCAGTGAAGTTACCGCACTGGCCTTCTGGATGGCGATTAAGTGTGCCGTTGTGGATTTACCATTTGGTGGCGCCAAGGGTGGTATTTGCGTGAATCCTAAGGAACTCTCTCGATTAGAGTTAGAGCGTTTATCGCGGGGATATATTCGTGGTTTTTATGATTGCATTGGCCCTGATGAGGATATTCCAGCGCCGGATATGAACACCAATGCCACAATCATGGGTTGGATGGCGGATGAGTATGCGAAAATTGCTCGCGCCCAATACCCTGCAGTGATTACAGGTAAGCCTATTGGCTTGGGCGGCTCTGCAGGAAGAGTGGAGGCCACTGGTGAAGGCGCTTTAGAAGTGTTGAAAATCTATCTTGAGCAGCAGGATACAAAGCCAGAGGATCTTACGGTGGCTGTGCAAGGGTTTGGTAATGCCGGTTATTATTTTGCAACCGCTGCTCAGAAGCTCGGGCTTACCATTGTGGCGGTATCTGATTCGCAAGGCGCGGTATATTCGAAGAAAGGCTTAGATGTTGATTCGGTATGGCGGCACAAAAACAAAACTCGCGAGCTAAAAGGTATCCTTTATTCTGAAACCTCGGTAGATGAGGAAAAGAATGTTGACCATTTAAGTAACGAGGAATTACTTTGTTTAGATGTGGATGTTTTAGTACTCGCGGCCTTGGAAAACCAGATTACCGAGGATAATGCTGATGCTATTAAAGCGGAGGTTATTCTGGAGATTGCCAACGGGCCAGTAACCAGCGATGCCGATAAGATTCTTGGTGAGAAAAATATACTTGTGTTGCCGGATGTATTGGTGAATACCGGTGGCGTAATTGTGAGTTACTACGAATGGATTCAAAACCGTATTGGCGATTACTGGCCCGCGGAAAAAGTGAATGGGCGCATGCGCGAGCGCATCGGTAGAGAAGCCAAAGCTTGCTTTGAACTGGCGAGCAAGCACAAAGTAGATTATCGCAGCGCCTGTTATATGCATGGTTTAAAGCGTATTACCGCAGCCATGGACCATCGCGGTACCCATGGCTACTTTAACGGTGATTGTTAATTATTAATGGGGCCGTGTTCAACCCGCTCAAATTGTTCGATGTTGTAACCCCAAGCATATGCACGGGCGGTTACTTCATCGATCAAGCCTTGGCTCGGTCGCGGTGTGCGTGAGAGTAGCCAAAAGTAATCTTTGCTATCACTTACTACTACTGCGTACTCGTAGTTACTCCCTAGCTCGGCAACGTAATAGCCGCCACTAAAGGGCCAGAAAAAGGTAACCCGAAATCCGGCATTCATACCAGGCACTGCTTTCGCTGTTGCGGTTGCAGTGCTCCATTCCCCTTTTTTCTGATTGTAGCCTCGATTTACTACATGAATACTACCATTCCGATTAAGCTTATATTCTGCAGTTACATTGCTGAGATTACGTTCAAAACGATGGGGTAAGCGAAGCACGGAGTACCAGGTGCCCATATACCGTTCCGCAGAAAAAGTTTCCACCGGTTTCACTACCGGTGTAGGTTGGCTAGTAAAATGTAAATATGCCCAGCCTGCAACAGCTAACACCAGTATTAGTAAAATTAATTTCTTCATCGTAGCTCCTTGCATTAACAGCATTATTAAACACAGTATAAGTGCTGTTTACTAGAGATGCTCGATATTAATTAAGTGCTGCTGGGCTTGCGCTAAAATAGCCTCTTGGCTGTCGGCGCTTTGCTTATCCCACTGCCGGTACATCATGGCCATGCGATGGTTGCCTGCAAGTTGCTCGCGATGCTCGGCAATAAAATTCCAATATAGGCTGTTAAATGGACAGCTGCGTGCCCCAGTTTTGGCTTTCACATCATAGAAGCAGCTTTTACAGTAGCTGCTCATTTTATTGATGTAGTTCCCGGAAGAAACATAAGGCTTGGTGGCGAGTAAGCCGCCATCGGCAAACTGGCTCATACCGCGGGTATTTGGCAATTCTACCCACTCAATGGCATCGGCATAGATGCCTAAGTACCAAGCATCTATCTCGTCTGGATTCACCCCAGCCAGCAGGGCAAAGTTCCCCGTTACCATTAATCGCTGAATATGGTGTGCATAGGCGTGCTGCAATGATAGCTGCACTGAATGCTGCATACAATTCATTTTCGTATTGGCGTTCCAATACATGCTTGGTAACGGGCGAGTATGGTTGAAGTAATTGGTTTTCTTATAGCTCGGCATTTCCCGCCAGTAAATTAAGCGCACGAACTCTCGCCAACCAATAATTTGCCGCACAAACCCCTCAACTTGAGCAAGGGTAACGCGTTTGGGATTATCTTGGTGGGCGTGAATAGCTGCGTCTACTACTTCTCGCGGATTAATCATTTTGGTATTTAAGCTAAAGGATAACCGCGAATGAAACAGCAGCCAGCCTCTTCTGCTCATGGCATCTTGGTATTCGCCAAAGTGCGGCAAGCTGTGTTTAATAAAATGCCTAAGTAACTCAAGCGATTGGCGGCGGCCAATGGGCCATTGCAAGGCAGTGGCATCTATTTCACCAATAGTTTCCACCGCTTCTTGCTTGAGCATCTCGAGAATGTGGCTAGCATTTACCTGCACCGGGGCTAACGGGGGTATTTCTACATCGTTAGGCAGTTTATTTCGGTTGTCCTGATCATAATTCCATTTGCCGCCTAATGGTTTATCCTCATCCATAAGGTAGCCGGTTTCTTTGCGAATACGGCGATAGAAATTTTCCATCAAGGGTGCTTTATTCGCGGGTAAGTATTCTTGTACATCACTACGGTTTATTAAAAAATGCTCACCGGAGTAGCACTCAATAGCGATGTCGCTATCCAAAGCAATACGGTTCAGCTGTTGATCTAAGCGATATTCATCGGGCTCTTGATAACTAAATTTTGTGGCGCCAGTAGCCTGCATAATGCGCTGTATATTAGTGCAGAGATCTTGGCTATTAGCGGGATCGTTTAGGCGGAAATACAAAACTTCTGCTTTGGTTCCTAGGGCATCCGCAAATGCGCGCATTGCTGCAAAAAAAGCAACTATCTTTTGCACATGGTGGGTGGCGTAATCGGTTTCTTGGCGCATTTCAAACATTATATACAGCACACCATCATTATTTTTGAACCAAGAATGCTGCGAGTTCAGTTGATCGCCCAAAACAAGGCGTACCTCATGAAATTGTTCGAGTTGTTGGGTAGGTATATCCGCAATCTGAAACCAGCGCGCCATGCTTTTTTATCCCTATACTGCTACTCGGCGATGAGAACAGATCACATCTATTCTCGGGTAGTGGTAGAATACGCCGAAATACCTCAACTGGTTCTTTATATTATGCGTTTAGATCGATTTTTGTCTGAAACTACCGGCATGAGCCGCAAGGAAGCGACCCGCACACTTCATCGTAGCGAAGTAAGTGTGAATGGCGATGTAGTGAAAAAAGGAGCCGCACATGTGCCTGATGAGGCTGAAGTAGTTTGGAATGGTGTGCGTTTGCAATTGTTAGGGCCTACCTACTTAATGTTCCATAAGCCAGTGGGCTGTATCTGTGCCAACGATGATCCCAACCACATGACCGTGTTTTCTTATTTGGATTTACCTAATCCAGATAAATTTCATACGGTAGGGCGGCTGGATTTAGAAACTTCAGGTTTATTGTTGGTAACCAACGATGGCCAGTGGTCGCACCGCATTACCTCACCTAAGCACGGCTGTATCAAAGTTTACCGCGCCCAATTAGCTGATCCGGTAAGTGCGGCAGATGTAGCCGCTTTTGCTAAAGGGCTGCAGTTACGTGGCGATCCGAAACTTACTGAGCCAGCCGAGTTAGTGATCGTAGGTGAAAAAGAGGCCTTAGTGAAAGTGAATGAGGGGCGTTATCACCAAGTGCGGCGCATGTTTGCCGCTGTTGGCAATAAAGTGCTGGAACTGCATCGCGAGCAAGTAGGCGAACTTAGCCTCGGTGAGCTTGAACCGGGTGAGTTTCGCGCCTTAACGGATGCAGAAATAGCGTTGTTTTAACTTTCACTGCATGTGTTTAGATGAACAACCTTTTATACATATGTTCCGCGTAATCATCGGTCATTCCGGCAATATAATCACACAACACCCGATCGGCCGCTACTGTTCCGCCGTGCTCGCTGGCATGCTGCCAACGGGCTCTGGTATTGCGTGGTAGTAACCGCTCGGGTTCAGCGTGAAAAGCGGAAAATAAGTTCAACAGCATGCTTTGGCTGCGATAGCGCAGTTGCTGAATGGCGGGTTGGTTGATCACATATTCAAATACAACGGCTTTTAAACCGTTCAAAAGAATGCGCTCTGCTGCTGGCAAAATCGCATTCATGCGAATGAGCGGCTGCTCTGTATCCGGCAATACTTCAGCAATTTGTACCGCGGTTACAAAAATATTCACCATGGCACCGATGGCGTTTTTACGTAAATGGTGAACTTCAGAAAACAGCTGTTGCTCTAATTCCAGCATTAACGCCCGAAGATCGGCAGGTAATTCGCTGAAAATTGGCTGCATAAAGGCCAACCATTGGCTTCGGTTCAGATTACCTGTAACTACTGCATCTTCTAAATCATGCACGCCATAGGCGATATCATCGGCGAGCTCCATCAAGGAAGCATCAAATGATTTGTGTTTTGCTCGCAACCAGGGCGAATTGGTAAGTGTATCCACTTCTTGAAAACGTTCACGATCGCTGGTACTTAAAGGGGCCAATACCCAATCCAGTAATTCAGCATCAGCAGTGAATACAGCTTTCGTTGGTTTCCACTTACTTAAACTTTTGGGCATGTCTTCGCTGGGGCGTTCGGAATCAGGCGTGAGTACCGGATATTTTAATAATCCGAGCAGAGTTCGGCGCGTAAGATCCATGCCGTGCTCAGCATGATACGCCTCTAAACAGCCCACAATCCGAAAGGTTTGGCCGTTGCCCTCAAAGCCACCGGAACCCAGCATTTTATAATTCAAAGCCGTTTCACCACCATGCCCAAAGGGTGGATGGCCAATATCATGTGCTAGGCAAAGTGCTTCCATTAGATTCTCATCGGGCAGCAATGCGCGCGTGCTATCGGTGCCAGAATGCGCTAGCTGATTTATCAGCGATGCACCAATTTGCGCGGCTTCCAATGAATGGGTAAGGCGAGTGCGATAAAAATCGTTCTCGCCAATATTCATAATTTGGGTTTTTGATTGTAGGCGGCGAAATGCTGCAGAATGGAGGATGCGAGCACGATCGCGCTGCCATGGGTTACGTAAATCGCCGGGCCGTGCCGGAGCCGCTCCGGAGCGCCTTGCTTGCCATGTATTCTGCTCGTTGCCCATTCGCTTACCTCTTCTTGGTTGTTATATTCTGCTCGGGTGTAAACAAAGCTTACGCGCTTACATGTAAACAGAGAATATCACGATGTTCGCCATTGCCAAGATAATCAGCTTGATAACTTTGTTTTTGAAAGCCTAATTTACCATAGAGCTCAATTGCGGCTGCGTTTTCTGGCGCCACACTTAACCACAGCTGCTGCGCACCTCGCTGGCGTAGTTCCTTAATTGCCTGTTGCATTAAGGCAGAGCCTAGCCGCATGCCGCGCGCTTGCGCTGCTATCAGCACCGACATAATCCAAATATGCCCTTCCTGCTGGCCGGGTGCCGCAAGTAAGTACGCACACACATTTGTTGCAGCTTTATTGCTGCCGTTCTCTTCTGTGCGTTCTGCTACCCACAATAAATTTGGCCATTGCCGATAAGCTTGAAAAAGAAATGCTGCAGGGTAACCCTCTGCAGCATAATGTTCATTCTCTAGGTTGGCGATGGCTGCGATATCCGCAGCCGTTGCTAAACGAATGTGCATAAATTATTGGCGAATGCCTTCTACTACAAGATCCATATACACGGTTTGTGCCGCCGAACCTAAGTTAAAATCTATACCAAAATCCGTGATGTTTAACGCTACGGTGCCGGTAAAACCAGCGCGATAGCCACCCCATGGATCTTGCCCTTCGCCGTATTTTTCCACATCAATAGTAATTTCGCGAGTTTTTCCGAACAAGGTGAGGTTGCCGGTAAGCTCGGCTTTGCCATCGCCTTGATCAGCGTAGTTAGTACTTACAAAGTGGGCTTGGCTCCATTTGCTCGCATCAATGAAATCACTGCTCCGAATATGGCGGTCACGCTCAGCGTGGTTAGAATCTACTGATGCGGTGTTTACCGTTACTTCTACTTTGTTGTTACTTGGGTTCTCTGCATCATAGGTGAAGGTGCCGTTAAACTCGTTAAAGCGTCCTACTACATAGCTTACGCCGAGATGGTCAATTTTGAAGTTGATAGAGGCATGCGCGCCCTCTGTATCAATTACATAATCGGCCGCGCTAGCAGCAGTGCTGAACGCCGTGATACTGGCAAACGCAGATGCGATAGCGATATTTTTTAACGTTACTAATTTCATAGTTAATTCCTCTGTTAAGTATTGAGTTACAACGTATTGGCTTGGTTATTGTTTCGATCTTCGGTGTCGTGTGTATTTTCTTGCACCCCTAGCATTCGTTTTAGGGTGGCGTCTCTATTTACATAGTGGTGCTTTACAGCGGCTGCTAAATGCACCGCAACTAAAATCATCATGCCGGTAGCTGCATAGAAGTGGATGTTGCCCCAGAAATCCTCCTGGCGTGTGGCTAGGGCTTGAATAGCAGGTACTGAAAACCAATCAAACACGCGAATACTGCGGCCATCGGCGGTAGAGAGTAAATAACCACTGGTTACTACGGTAAGTAGCAATAGGTATAACGTGGTGTGCCCTGCATGAGCGGCGAATCGTTCGAGTTTGGAGCGCGCAAGCATGCTTGGGTTAGGGTTCAATAGCTTCCAAGCCACCCGTAACAAAATCACCATGGCAAGTAATATGCCGATGCTGCGATGGATGTTTGGGTAAATTCGGTAGCCAGAATCATAGTAACCTAGCGAAACGATGTAGAGCCCAAGTGGATACATTCCTAAAACCACAACAGCCACTAGCCAGTGCATAAAAATTGCCACCCAACCATATTGCTGTTTACTGTTTTTGATTTGTTTCACTAAAGCCATTTGGTAATCCTTTCATCCCTTAGTAGTCGCTATTACCGAGCCCTGCAACTTACTTACTCTTTACTTAGTAGACATAGCCTACTAGACATAGCTTAGTGGACTCATATATATTCAGCAAATGCATTAAACTAATAAAAGCTATCCATTTTTAGGATAATGAATGAGGGTGTTATGCGTAGCGCAAAATTACGTGATATCGATCTTAATCTGCTCGTGGTACTCGAGGTGCTTCTTAGTGAACGCCATGTATCGCGAGCAGCAGAACGGTTGAATATGAGCCAGCCTGCAGTAAGCAGAGCTTTGGGGCGGTTGCGGGAGAGCTTCAATGATCCGTTGCTGATTCGCACTGCAACCGGTTTTACGTTGAGCTCTCGGGCTGTATTGCTGCAAAGCGAACTAGATGGGTTACTTCGTGACATTGAGCGAGTGATTGAGCCGCCACAATTTGATCCGGCTACCGATGATACCTTGATCCGTATTACCGGGTTAGATATGGAAGTTGGTTTATATTTTCCAGCGCTGGTTAAACGTGTGCATGCCCTTGCACCTAATATGCGCTTCGAGGTAGTGCGCCAAGAATTGGATAGCTTTCCAATGCTAGAGCGCGATGAAGTACATTTTAGCCTGAGTGGCTTGGCACCCATGAGTGCGGAACATAGCTTACATCGAAGAGCGCTGGAA
>NZ_JBLRWZ010000031.1:0-31988 GCF_047920995.1 Aliidiomarina sp. | reverse complement strand
TCGGCAACGATACGCCTTCAATTACCTCTTCATTACTAGAACGTGGCTTTGCAAATTGCCCCGCCATGCGGGCAACCTTTACTACAGGTACTTCACCAGCAAAGGTCATTACGATAGCCATTTGCAGCATCACTTTGAAGGTGTCGCGAATTTTTGGGGCCGTGAAATCGCGAAACGATTCGGCGCAATCGCCCCCTTGCAGCAAAAAGGCATTGCCGTGACACACATCGCCCAAATGGCTTTGTAACCGACGGATTTCTTCAGCAAACACTAACGGTGGATAACGCTTCAGTTGCGATTCCACAGTAGCAAGTACTGCTTGATCTGCGTATGTAGGTTGCTGTTGAATTGGAAATTTCCGCCAGCTTTCAGGTGTCCACTGCATAATACGTTCCTTTCACTACTTATAATCAGGAGAACATTGAATGTATCTGCGTAGGCACAGGATTGCAACGCAAATTCGGGGTTTTTGACCACTTCAAATTATTTTGGCCGTGAAATCTCTAAAATAGAGCCTAAGCAGCCATATTGGTCAGCACCCAAGCGTGCTAGAGGTTGTACTTTTAGAGCGTCAACAATAATCCGTTCAGATATATCACCATTGCTCTTTTCCTTATACTGAATTTCGCTAACGCGATCATCAATAAACACCCGTTCGATTTCACCGAACACTAATGTTTGCGGCGCGCCAGGCACATCTTGTAAAGAATGTAGTTTACATCCAAAGGCAATTGAACAGCTCTCTAAACGAGGTAATGGAAAGCCCTCGAACGGCACTGTAGTAAGCCCTAGATCTGTAAGTTCCGATTGCTCGGCGGGCAAAGCGCGTGATGTTTCGGTAACTTCCTTAGCTAAAGATTGCGGTGCAATATGCACTACAAAATAGTGATTCCTGGCTATGTTTACCTTGGTATCTTTACCTTCGTTTAGGGCTTTATTGCCCACTGAAAACATCAACAACGGCGGCTCGCTTGAAACCGCCGTGAAGTATGAAAATGGGGCTAAATTCAAATGTCCGAGCTGATGCTCACTTAACACCCATGCAACAGGCCGGGGAATCAGAGTTTGCGTCATTAAATGGTAGTTCGCCGTGGCATTTTGCTGCTGTAGATCAACAATCATTGAAATCTCCGGTCACGCAATGCAGCAATACGTTTCTCAATCGGTGGATGAGTCATCATTAATTCACTTTTTGTAAGTTTTCCCTTAATACCAAACGCTAGCATTTTATCATCCAGCTGCGATTCACGCCCTTGTGATAAGCGTTGTAATGCGGCAATCATTTTTGGCGCACCTACTAAACGTGCAGCGCCTGCATCGGCTCGATATTCCCGTTGTCGGGAAAAGTAAAATACGATTAAGCTCGCAAGTGCACCAAACACAATTTCGAACAAAATAACCAAGCCAAAATAAGCAAAGCCCCCGCCACCATGGTGACTACCACCTTGTTGATTGCCTCTCAGAGCACTATTAATCAGCCCTGCCAATGCGCGGGCCAAGAAAATCACGAAGGTGTTCACTACGCCTTGAATCAGCGTAAGGGTTACCATATCACCATTCGCTACGTGACTTACCTCATGTGCAAGCACCGCCTCTACTTCGTCTTTATTCATGCTGCGCAATAAACCTGTAGAAACGGCAACTAAGGAACTATTTTTTGTTGCGCCCGTCGCAAATGCATTTGGTTCCGGTGAATCATAAATGGCCACTTCCGGCATCTTGATTTGCGCTTGCCGCGCCACGGTATTTAATAACCAACGCTCAACATCGCTACTTGGTTGTTCAATAACCCGTGCTCGGGTTGCACGTTTCGCCATCCATTTGGACATGAATAACGAGATGAACGCACCGCCAAAACCAAAAATCGCTGCAAATACCAATAACCCGGTGTAGCTGCCGAAATCGACCCCAAACACCGACATTACAACACTCATTACAATGCTTAGCACAACCAAAATGGCTAAGTTTGTGGCTAAAAATAAAACTACTCGTTTCATTACTTGTTCCCCGAAACAATTATACCTGCCCTACTATATCTGCTCTGCCGCAACAGTTTTCAAGGGATCTTTTTGCTATTTTCAAATCCTGGGTTTAAGCTTGCAGCCCATGAAAACAGTAGCCAAAATTTCTTCAACAAAGGATTTCTCATGCGCAATATGCTTCTTCTTAGTAGCTCTAAAGCTGGCAATAGTAACTACTTGGAACACGCGGCACCTTGGTTAAGCCAACATTTTGGCCAACGTAAGGTACTGTTTATTCCTTATGCTGGCGTTACCATGAGCCATGCCGCTTATACAGCCCGCGTTCAGCAGGCCCTATCGAGAGAAACAATGGGCGATGCTAAAGATACGGTATTGAGCACTGTAAAGGTTCAAGGCATTAATGAATTTAGCAACCCTAAACAGGCCCTTCTTGCCGCTGATTCCGTAGCCGTGGGCGGCGGCAATACCTTTGTGCTGCTTGATTACTTATATCGTTTCGGATTGTTAGATATTTTGCGCCAGCGGATTCTTGCCGGCATGCCCTATGCAGGCTGGAGTGCAGGCTCGAACATTGCGGGCCCTAGCATACGCACCACCAATGATATGCCGATTGTACAGCCCCCTTCCTTTCGGGCTCTTGCGGCGGTGAACTTTCAATTAAATCCGCATTATTTTGATAACCATCCACCCGGTTTTCATGGCGAAACCAGAGCTCAGCGCCTTGCCGAATTTATGGTACTTAACCCGGCCACCAGTATTATTGGTATTCGCGAAGGTACAGCACTGAAAATCACCGACCGCAAAATGCAATTACTCGGTGATTTAGACGGCGTGCTATTTCGTGATGGTACATCGCAGCCACTGCGCGCAGGAACTGATTGTTCTACCTACCTATAACCCTTAAAGCCCCAAAATATTGAGCATGTTTTGGGGTTTAGCCAGCTCTGCGGCTAACCACTGATCATGCGTACCAGCAAAGTGCGGTACTTCGGCAAGTAACGGAGCACCAATGCGCTGGGCAATACTGGCGATGTTTTCTTGATAAAATGGCATCTGTTCTGGATTTACTTGATTCGCCACCCAGCCTGCTAGCGGTAAACCGCAGGCTCTAATCGCCATTGCTGTTAACAACGCATGATTAATACATCCTAAGCGCATAGAAACCACGAGAATAACAGGCATCTGCGCAGCTACCACAAAATCAGCAAGATACTCGCTCTCATTAATCGGTAATTGCCAGCCACCTGCGCCTTCACAAATTAATACATCCGCATCTAGCTTGGTAAGCTTGGTGTAGGCTTGCAGTAAACTCGCCACCGATGGTGTTGGGGTATCAGAGCAGAGTGCTGCCGCAACATGTGGAGCAATAGGTGGCGCATAAGCAAACGGATTTACCTCCTCATAGGGCAAACTTATAGTCGCGTTTTTCTGTAGCGTTAGCGCATCGCTATTCCGCAGTTTTTGACTTGTTTCTGTTTCAGTGCTAATGGTTTGCAGTTCACACCCAGCAGCAATTGGTTTCATGGCAATGCTTGCATATCCCTGCATTGCCAATGCTTTCAGCACTAGAGCGGCCACTTCAGTTTTACCGGCATCGGTATCCGTAGCTGTTACAAAAAATGATTTCATCTATACTTTTTCTCAATATAAAGAAGACTATGTTATTGATAGTGAACTTGAGTTTAACTGAATGCTTTATTGAGTTTCATTTCTGTATTACGAAATACCCCAATTGGTAATGCAAAGGTAACCCGAGTTCAGTACGAAATAACTCATAGCTTCGCTGGTGGCTTAGCCATTCTCTACTGCTAAGTTGTGGTGCTGTATGAGTACGTTGCTGATCCGCACCAATGCGGCTAACACTGCGTATTAACTCTCTTAAATTAGAGAACCAAGATGTTTCCCGCCGCTCTTCAATATAGCGCACTGAAAAGCCTACTTGCTGCAGCCATGCTTGCCACTGCAACAGAGTTGGTTGCGCGTTCACGCCATCTTGAGATAAATAATTCCGCCGTAAATCAGCAAAGGGCTGCAAACTATTGTTCAGAACGGTACTAATCCACGCCATACCACCGGGTGCTAATACACGATACAACTCATGCAATAGCTGTTGTGGCTGATTACTCCATTGCACTGCTAAATTAGAATACAGCCCTGTTACCGAATCATTCCGCAGTGGCAGTTGTTCCATGTCAGCTTGTAGAAAGCTAGCCGTGCCGTTTTCCATACGTTGGCGCAATGATTCATTCGCTAAGCTTTGTTCCTGCGCCGCCTGTACCATGCCAGCGGCGATATCCACGCCCAAATAGTGCCGAGCAACCGCTGCTAATTCCACGCTATTAACCCCCGGCCCACAACCAAGATCAAGTAAGGTAGCAAACGGCGCCTTACTTGTAATGGTTTGCCGGCTACTTAACCAATCCTGTAGTAGCTGCAGCAGGTAATGAGCGCTAAGCTGCTGAACTTGGGCATGTTCAGTATACGCGAACGCCTGCTGGGTAAAGCGCTTGGCTACCGCCGCTTTATCGTACTGTGCAAGCATCAGCAAGCTCCTTATCCATCGCAAGAATATCCGTTACGGCGGCAAAGAGTTCGCTAATCGCCTGCTCGGAATGCAGTGCACTTAGCGTAAACCGAATTCTTGCGGTACCGTTTGGAACCGTTGGTGGGCGAATCGCGATTGCTTGAAATCCTTGCTTAGCGAGTGCTTTGCTGAACCGCAAAGCAAGTTCGTTTCCGCCAATCACTATGGGTTGAATCGGCGCATTAGCTGCCGCTGCACTAATGCGCAGCCCCTGCTCTGCAGCCAACTGCCGAAATTGCTGTATACGGTGTTGCAATTTCGTCTGTAATTCCCCGCGCTGCATCACCTTGAGTGCCGCTAACAATGCTTCCGCCTGAGCAGGCGGAAACGCAGTGCTATATATTAAATGGCGACAATCATTCACTAAGCTATCGGCAATAAGATGATCAGTTGCGATAAATGCCCCACCCATACCAAATGCTTTGCCGAAGGTGCCGGTAACTACATCAATTGCATTACTATTAGGCGCATCAAACACTCCCCGATAATGCTGGCCCATAACCCCAATACCATGGGCATCATCGAGCATTAACAGGCCATTCGCGCGTTGTTTTGCAGCTACTAACGCGGCCACATCTGCGCCATCGCCATCCATACTAAACAGCCCTTCTGATACTATAAGGGCATGTTCTCGGGCATCTGCTGTAGCAAAGGATAGGTTATCAAGTTGCCGCTGTAGATCCGTGTAATCATTGTGCAAAAACCGTAAAAAATCACTTTTACCTCGCGGAGCTTTATTAGCGCGCTCAGTACCACCAAGATACCCGCGCACGCCATCATAAATAGAGGCATGGCATAGTTTATCGATTACTGGTACTGCGCCAGCAGCTCGTAGTGTGTGCAGTACGCCCGCATTAGCACTAAAACCGCTGCTGAACAAGATTACACGTTCTACACCAAACCAAGCCGCTAAGGCTTCCGCCAAGGCTGCATGAGCCTCAGTGTATCCGGTTACCAGCGGGCTGGCACCAGCACCAACCCCCCAGCGCTGAATACCGCTTTGAAACGCAGCGATTACCTCAGCATGCTGGCTTAAGCCTAGATAATCATTACTGCAAAAGTTACGGTAAGCGATATCATCTGATGCCGTATTTTCATTGTTATTTAGCCCTACTAAACCGGCAGACGCACCGAAATGAGGGCGCGCCAACAGCGAACGCAGCAAGCTGCGCTCTTGTTTTGCCGCGAGTTTATTAGCGAGCTGATTGCGAATCGTTTGCTGCGGCATCGTAAAATAACTCTTTTTTAGCTTTTGCAGCTTCAGGGCGAATCCCTAATCGTGCGAACAAACGTTGATCGGCATCCGCCACAGGGTTGGCTGTTGTGAGCAATTTCTCGCCATAGAAGATCGAGTTCGCGCCAGCAAAGAAACACAATGCTTGCATTTCATCGCTCATGGTTTCACGGCCGGCAGAAAGCCGCACATGGGATTTCGGCATTAAAATGCGCGCTATGGCGATACACCGAATAAACTCAAACGGGTCCAAATCTTCCAGCGAATCTAGCGGGGTTCCAGACACTTTCACTAACTGGTTAATAGGCACAGATTCCGGTGGTAATGGCATATTGGCAAGCTGCTGTAACAGCCCTATCCGATCTTTTTGTTCTTCCCCCATACCCACGATACCGCCGGAACACACTTTCATGCCAGCATTGCGCACCGATTGCAGGGTATTCAAGCGATCTTGATAGGTACGAGTGGTGATAATTTCGCCATAAAATTCTGGTGAAGTATCCAAGTTATGATTGTAGTAATCTAAACCAGCTTCGGCGAGCGCTGCAGCTTGTTCATTGGAAAGCATGCCGAGGGTCATACAGGTTTCTAAGCCCATTTCTCGCACGCCTTCAATCATCGCTTTAAGCTTTGGCATATCGCGCGCTTTCGGATCGCGCCACGCAGCGCCCATACAGAATCGGGTAGCTCCAGTTTGTAGCGCTCGCTCTGCCTGCTCCAACACCTTTTGCACTTCCATTAACTGCTCTTTTTCCAAGCCGGTATCATAACGCGCGCTTTGTGGGCAGTATTTGCAATCTTCTGGGCAAGCACCCGTTTTAATCGATAGCAACGTACTTACCTGCACCTCGTTCGGGTTAAAGTGCTCGCGGTGCACCGTTTGCGCACGAAACAACAAATCGTTCATGGGTAAGGCAAATAATGCGGCAATTTCACTGCGTTGCCATTGCTTCGGAGGCGCATTTTTGCCGTTGTGAGCTGCATTGCCATGTACCGCTTGTTGCGGGTTTCCTGGGCTCTGGTTTCCCGAGATTTGCTGTGCAGCTGATACTGTAGGTGAATTCACTGGATTCGCTTCCTGTGTAGTTATCATTATGGTGCGCACTAAGGGGCTTGTTGGGCAATATGCAAAAGCAACTTGCCAAAGCACTTATTACAACATTTGCCAAGCGATTAGTACGCTAAAAACTCGACTAGGATAGCGGTACACTTTACACTGTCAACTAGATGAAACCCACCAAGTTTACATTCGGTTATTATATGAGCAATACAAATTCATTAACAAGCGTAAAAACAAACGCGGAATCTAGTATCACAGATGCAGATCTCGCATTTGATCAGGCACATATTTGGCATCCATATACTTCACTTACCAATCCGTTACCTACCTATCCGGTGCAAAGTGCTCAAGGGGTAACACTCACTTTAAACAACGGTATTGAGCTTATCGATGGCATGGCATCCTGGTGGTCGGCAATTCACGGCTATAATCATCCCGAATTAAATGCTGCAGCCCATCAACAAATCGATCAGGTAGCGCATGTTATGTTCGGCGGCATTACTCATGCACCTGCAATTGAGCTCTGTAAACGCTTGGTAGCGCTCACCCCAGAGCCACTTAACGCGGTATTTTTAGCAGATTCAGGTTCAATTGCTGTGGAAGTAGCCATTAAAATGGCTATGCAATATCAAGTAAGCCGCAATAAAGCGCATAAAAATAGGCTATTAACCATACGCAATGGCTATCACGGCGATACTTTTGCAGCAATGTCGGTGTGCGATCCGGTGAACGGTATGCATGAGTTGTTTCGTGGTGTATTACCTGAGCATATTTTCGCTCCTGCACCACAAATTAAACCCACCGAAGCTTGGCATGATCAGGATATTGCCCCGTTAAAAGCCTTATTTGCAGAACATCATCACGAAATTGCGGCATTCATTCTTGAGCCTATTGTGCAAGGTGCTGGCGGTATGCGTTTTTATCACCCGGAGTATTTACGGCAAGCTAGGCAACTTTGCGATGAATACGATGTACTGCTAATTGCCGATGAAATTGCTACTGGATTTGGCCGCACCGGCACCCTTTTCGCCTGTGAACATGCCAACATCGTTGCCGATATCCTTTGCGTAGGTAAAGCACTTACGGGAGGTTATCTTACCCTTGCGGCCACCATTACTACTCGCGCTGTAGCAACAACCATTGGTAATGGCCCCGGGGGCGGTAATTTAATGCATGGGCCTACGTTTATGGGTAACCCACTTGCATGCGCGGTAGCATGTGCCAGTTTAAACATTGTGGCCAGCGGCGCTTGGCAAGAACAAGTACCGGCTATCGAGCAACAACTCAACCAAGAACTGGCGCCTTGTAAAGCATTGCCTAGTGTGGCTGATGTGCGCGTATTTGGGGCCATTGGGGTAGTTGAAATGCAGCAGCCGATTGATGTTGCCGCCGCGCAACGCTTGTTTGTTGAGCTCGGCGTGTGGATCCGCCCATTTGGCCGCCTACTCTATATCATGCCGCCGTATATTATTAACACGGCGCAACTAAGCCAACTTACGCATGCCATACAGCAATATTGCAAATCTTGATCTGAGCGGGAATTGAATTGTGGTTTACGTTGTGGTTTACGTTGTGGTTTAGGTTGCGCTTTACGTTGCGCTTTACGTTGCGAAAGGAAACGTAAAAAAGTAACATAAACCGCTTATTACTCGTGTATTAACATAGCCGTAATTTTAACGAACGCGTTTCGGAGAATTAGTTTCATGTCTATTGCTGTAATCAAAGATGTTCTCGGTGGTAAATTTGCCACTGGTGATACGGTAACGGTTCGTGGTTGGGTGCGCACCCGCCGTGATTCCAAAGCCGGTATTTCCTTTATTAATGTGCACGATGGTTCGTGCTTCGATACCGTGCAAGCCGTTGTACCAAATGAACTGAATAATTACAGCTCTGAGGTGGTAAAACTTACCACGGGCTGCTCCGTTGCTATTACCGGCACGGTTGCCGAATCTGCTGGCAAAGGCCAAGCTTTTGAACTGCAAGCTACAGCGGTAGAAGTGCTAGGTTGGGTGGAAGATCCTGATACTTATCCTATGGCACCAAAGCGCCACAGTATGGAGTATTTACGGGAATTCGCGCACCTACGCCCGCGTACTAATATTACCGGAGCGGTTACGCGAGTACGCCATTGTTTAGCACAAGCGGTTCATCGTTTTTTCCACGAACGTAACTTTTATTGGATTAGTACCCCTATCATCACTACCAGTGATGCCGAGGGTGCTGGCGAGCTATTCCGGGTTTCCACTCTAGATTTAACCAACTTACCACTCACCGATGAAGGAAAAGTAAACTTTAAGGAAGATTTCTTCGGTAAAGAAGCGTTTTTAACGGTTTCGGGGCAACTTAACGTAGAAACTTACGCTTGTGCCCTTTCTAACGTGTACACCTTTGGCCCTACGTTCCGCGCGGAAAACTCAAACACTAGCCGTCATTTAGCTGAGTTTTGGATGATTGAGCCGGAAGTTGCCTTTGCCGATCTGGATGATATGGCGAACCTAGCAGAAGACATGCTTAAGTACGTATTCAAAGCTGTGCTCGCAGAACGCGCAGACGATATGGCATTTTTCGCTGAACGAATCGATAAGGAAGCGATAAGCCGTCTTGAACACGTGATTAGCAATGATTTCGTGCACATGGACTACACCGATGCGGTAACTATCCTGCAAAATTGCGGTAAAGAGTTCGCCTATCCTGTTGAGTGGGGTACCGATTTACAATCAGAACACGAGCGTTACCTTGCCGAAGAGCATGTTGGCGCACCGGTGATTTTGAAAAACTACCCGCGTGATATTAAAGCGTTTTACATGCGCCAAAACGATGATGGTAAAACTGTTGCGGCGATGGATGTATTAGCGCCAGGCATTGGTGAAATCATCGGTGGTAGCGCCCGTGAAGAGCGCCTAGACCTGTTGGATCGCCGTTTAGATGAAATGGGCTTACCGAAAGAAGAATACAGCTGGTATCGCGATTTACGGCGTTACGGCACCGTGCCACATGCTGGATTTGGGTTAGGTTTTGAACGCTTGGTGGCTTATGTTACCGGTGTGCAAAACATTCGCGATGTAATTCCCTTTCCGCGTAGCCCGAAGAACGCTGATTTCTAAACAGCTTAAGCTCTAGAATCATGTTTGCTTTCATAACCCACGCTCAATTCTGAGCGTACTGGCACTAGAAAAAAGAAAGCCGCTGCAACAGTAACGTTGGCAGCGGCTTTTTCCTTCCTGGGGGAGGGGATTTTATGCCGTATCTACAAGCGTATTTCTAAGCCAGTTTCATCGCACGCATGTTTACGAGGACAAAACTCACAATCTTTCATTACTTTCTCAGGCCAACGGCTCTTATCCGCAATCTCAAAACCAATTTTAGCGAAAAAAGCTGGCGCTCGCGTTAACGCGATTACTCTGCCAATACCCAAGTTACGCGCTTGATCAAGCAAAAACTGCACGATTTCCGCGCCTAAGCCCTTCCCTTGTAGCCCCTCTTGCAAACCCAAAGAGCGAATCTCCGCAAGGCCTGTACCGAACACATACAGGGCACCACAGCCAACAATTTCGCCATCGATTTCCGCGATAGCAAACTGATGAATCGCTTGCATAATGTCTTCATCTTTACGCGGCAAGTGTTCGCCTTTTGCCGCCCAGTAACGAATTAATTCGGCAATTTTTGGCACATCACTGAGCTTTGCCTGACGAACGTGAGTTAATGCGGCTACATGCGCTTGTAACCGTTGCCGAGCCCGCCGCAACGCACCATGTACTCGAACCGGCGCGGTACCGCCAAGTGCCGCTCTGCGGCTCATTCCTGCCCGTAATGCCAAGGCAGCATACACATCATTGCCAATTTGCGGAGCTACTTCCTGCAGAGCTGCCAATTCGAGCCCTTCCAGTGGCACGTTCTTGCGCAATGCAATGAGTACCAACTGGCCACTAAGTTCGTGTGCATCGCGAAACGCAATGCCCTTACTTACCAGGTAATCCGCTAAATCTGTAGCGTTACTGTAGCCTCGCTCTGCTGCATCTAGCGCCACATTTTCCGCTACACTCAAGTGCGGCAATGCATACGCCACGATGCTCAAGCACTGTTGCCACTGCTGTAAAGCATCAAAAAACCCTTCTTTGTCTTCCTGCATATCCTTGTTGTATGCCAATGGCAGGCCTTTTACGGTAATCAGCATGGCTTGTAAATTACCCACCACGCGCCCAGTTTTACCGCGAATAAGCTCAAACACATCCGGATTCTTCTTTTGCGGCATCAACGAAGAACCACTGGAAATAGCATCACCGAGCAGAAAGAAACCAGCTTCACCCGAGCAATAGAAAACAATATCTTCAGATAGCCGCGATAAATGCACCATGCTTAAACTGGCAACGCTGAGCAGCTCGATTACAAAATCACGATCCGATACTGCATCTAAGCTATTGCGGCAAGGATCGCGAAACCCGAGCTCATGGGCTATTTTTGATCGTTCAACGGTTACGCCAGATCCCGCTAGGGCACCACAACCAAGTGGGCACTGCCCTGCGCGATCGCGGGCCTGGCTTAAACGATCCAAATCGCGCTCTAACATTTCTACATAAGCTAACGCCCAGTGTGATACAAGCACTGGCTGGGCGCGCTGCAAATGGGTGTAGCCTGGAATCACGGTATCTTCATAGCGCTCAGCGAAAACGAGAAGCGCATCGATCGTTGCAGCGATCTGCTCACCGATCAACGTTGCTCGCTCGATCGCCCACAACCGTAAATCGGTAGCCACAAGATCGTTACGAGATCTGCCCGTGTGCAGTTTACGCGCAACCACGCCTATACGATCTTGCAATTGTTCCTCTACCCAACTGTGAATATCTTCCGCTTCATTTTGTAATGGCAATTGCGGATTCGCTACCACTTCGGCCAATAAATTATCTAGGCCGGTTTGTAGCGCTTGTTGCTCATTCTTATTCAATAGCGCTTGTTCAGTAAGTGCATTCACCCAAGCTTTGCTAGCTTGAATATCAAACGGCGCCAGCACGTAATCAAATTTTAACGAATCATTAAATTCGCGAAATTCAACTGCACTGCCCTCTTCAAACCGGCCACCCCACATACTCATGCTAAACCTCCTTGTTTTAGCGCCCGAATTCGGCTCGCCAAACTGAAAAGGCGAATAAAGCCAGCGGCATCTTTTTGTTGATACACTTCATCTTCTTCAAAGGTAGCAAAGGCTTCTGAATATAAACTGTATGGCGATTTACGGCCGAGCACCGTTACATTGCCTTTATATAAGCCAATGCGCACCGTACCGGTAAGTTTGTTAGCGAGTGCAGCCACCGCCGCTAACAATGCCTCCCGAACGGGCGTAAACCACTGGCCATCATAAAGAATATCGCTTAATCGTTGGCCTAGATCATGCCGCAAGCGTTGGCATGGCCGATCATGCACAAGTTCTTCTAAGCCACGCAAAGCTGTGTACCAAACCACGCCACCCGGTGTTTCATAGCATCCCCGTGATTTCATGCCCACTAAGCGGTTTTCCACAATATCAATTCGCCCCACGCCATGTTCGGCGCCAATGGTATTTAGCGCCACAAGAGCTTCGGTTTGGCTTAATGCGGTGCCATTTACATGAGTTAGCACACCTGCCGCAAATTCAATCTCTACTACTTCTTCTTTATCGGGCGCCTGTTGTGGTGAGTTGCTTAAGGTCCACACACCATCGGTAGGCTGCTGCCACGGATCTTCTAGCTCACCGCCCTCATGTGATATATGCCATAGGTTAGCATCGCGGCTATAAATCTTGGTTGCCGATGCAGAGGTTTGCACATTGCGCTCGGCTAAGTAATTCAGTAGTTCTTGCCGCGAACGCATATGCCACTCCCGCCAGGGCGCAATCACAGTTAAATGTGGAGCTAAGGCAGCAAAAGTACTTTCAAACCGCACCTGATCATTGCCCTTGCCGGTACAACCATGGCATACCGCGTCTGCACCCACTTCTAACGCCAACTGCACTTGTGCTTCGGCAATTACCGGCCGCGCTAGTGCGGTACCCAATAGATACTGTTCTTCATAAATACAACCGGCCTGCATTGCTGGCGCAATCAATTCATTCACAAATTTATCTTGCAGATCTACCACGTAACACGCTGATGCACCGGTGCTTAAAGCTTTCTCTTCAATACCTTCCAGTTCTTCTTGGCCTTGGCCAACATCGGCTACAAAGGCCACTACCTCACACTCATAGTTTTCCTTCAGCCAAGGAATAATAGCCGAGGTATCGAGGCCACCAGAATACGCAAGCACCACCTTTTTCACATTAGTGTGTTTGCTTTGTAGCGCAGCAGTGGTTGCTGCAATAGTAATACCTTGGCTCATGCGCTGATCTCCTCGAATAAATGGTGTAACGCGGCTTTCTGAACATATAAACGATTTTCGGCTTGCTGCAATACAGCGCTGATCGAACTATCCATTACTTCATCGGTAATTTCATCATTACGATGCGCGGGTAAACAATGCATTACCGTAGTGGCCTGTAAACGCGCCACCAACGCTTTGTTCACCTGATATGGTTGAAAAATCTTGCAGGTTTCAGCGTAATCACGGGTATCGCCCATAGAAATCCAAGTATCGGTATAGATCACATCGGCGTGCTGCACTGCAGTAATATCATTAATCAGAACAATCCGATGTTTTGGATACTGCTGATTTAGGGCAGCAAGAAATTCAGCCTTTGGTTCGAAGCCATCAGGGCAAACTACAGTTAGTTTTAAATCAAGTGCTGCAGCCCCTACCATCAAACTCTGGCATACATTATTGCCCTCACCCACATACAAAATATCCACTACTTTCATATCAATTGGGTAACGTTCTTGAATAGTAAGTAAATCAGCAAGCGTTTGGCACGGATGGTGGATATCACACAGCGCGTTCACTACCGGAATGCCCGCCGCTTTCAGCTGATGTAGGGTTTCGTGTTTAAACACGCGGGCAACAATGCCGTGGGTCCAACATGCGAGGTTTCGAGCAATATCTTCCACGCTTTCCCGTTGCCCCGGTTCTACCATTTGCGCATCTAAATAAATCGGTTGCGCACCAAGTTGCTGAATACCAACTTCAAAACTTACCCGCGTGCGCAGGCTTGGCTTCTCAAACAGCATGGCGATCGATTTATTTTTCAACGAATGCTGAAAACTTACCGGGTGTGCTTTCATATACCCAGCAAGGGTTAACATGTGCCGTATTTGTTCGGCACTCACATCGAACAATGAAAGTAGATGCATGTGTATTCTCGTATGTAAATTAGCGAATTAAGTAAACTTTGTGGTGGCGATTCTGGCTGTGGAACTGCCAAAAAAGCTAAGGCTGAATCTGGGTACCATGATAGGTAGCAGATTCAGTGAGGAATGCGATTACTGCTTGGCTATCTGCCCAACTAGCAATCGCCGTGGTTCGTCGCGAAAACTCACTGGTAAGAATGGCGGCTTGCAGTTTTACTTGCATACCACCTTTTACAAAAGGCTCGGTTAATAATTTTTGTGCGGCAGCTAAGCTAACCACACCAATGGCAGCACCATTCTCATCAAGAATGGCCGGAACATCGCTCAGCAATAACAGTTCCGCATCAAGTGCCATAGCAATAGCGGCCGCCGCATAGTCAGCGTTTACATTACATAGCGCGCCTTGCTCGTTACTACCTATAGAGCTCACGATAGGCACAAAACCCTGCTGCAACAAGGTACTCAACAAAGCTTTCCCTTGCGCAGAAAAGCCATTCTGCGCTGGTACACCAACGCACCCGAGCGTTGCTTGCGATTGCATATGCCATAATGGCCCATCGGCTAAACTTAAACCTACCGCCACAAGACCATGTTGAATCGCCGCGTTTACTAACGCTTTATTAGTAGTACCGGCAAGAGCACCCACAATAATATCCATATGCTCTGCCGCACTAACCCGTTGGCCATTTACTTTCTCAGAAGTAAATCCGGCAGCAGCTAACATTTTATCTACCAATGCCCCACCACCATGGACAAGCACACAAGGGTATGCAGCGGTAGCGAGAGCGTTTAAGAATTTTTGCAGCGCGGCTTTGTTGCTAGGTTGTAATAGTGCACCGCCAATTTTGATAACTTTTGCTGCAGGTTGCGCAAAGTGCTGTTGGAAGCCTGCTTTTGCTGGTAAACCGAATACTGCATTTGCCGCTTGTATAGCCTGCCCTGCTGCACCTTTTATGAGATTATCAATGGCACTAATAATCACCACTTGTGAACCGGTAACCTGCACGTAGATATCGCAAAATGGCGTATGGGCAACATGTTCAACCGCTGGCGGAGCATCTACCAAGCGCACAAATGGTTGCTTGCCGTATGCTTGCGCAAACGCAGCATGAACTTGTTCGGCAGAAATGCCATCGGCAAGTGTAGCCACACAGGTTGCCACAATGCCCCGTTTATAGTTACCAAGCTGCGGCGTAAACACGACGTTACTTGCCAAATTATTGGCAATTTCTGGAGTGTGCCGGTGGTTGCCTACACCGTAGGCTTGCACGCTCACTTCACAAAAGGAAGTACGCGCATTTACGCCACGGCCAGCGCCGGAAACGCCACTGATGGCGGTAATTACTGGTGCTATGGCGGGATTCAAGAAAGCATTTGCTGTTAATGGTTTTAAGGCTAACGTTGCTGCTGTTGGATAGCAGCCAGGAATCGCACAAAGCACCGGCTGCTCGTAAGCATCTGGTGTTTCTGCTAACCATTCCATTAACATATAGGTTGCCAAAGGCAATAATTCTGGATGCGGGTGGGTAAAGCCGTAAGTGCACGCGAACTGGGTAGCATCCGAAAACCGATAGGCACCGGAAAGATCAAATACAGACACCCCCGCAGCATAGAATTGCGCCGCAAGCTCCGCGCTAGCTTCGTGCGGTAACGCAAGAAAAACAGCATCACAATCGGCTACCACTTCAGCGAATTTACTGCTCAGCCAAGGCTGTATTTCCAGAGTGCTTGTTCCTGCCAGTTGTGGTGCTAAGCTTGCCCAGCTTTGGGCTGCCGAACGTTCTGAAGAAAACGCATACTTCAAAGTAAAGTATGCATGATTATTCAAAATACTAAGCAACTCACTACCACCATAGCCACTCGCACCAAACACAGCTACGCCAAGGCGCTTACTGGTTTTTTCTGATTTCAACGAATTTACTTGGTGAGTTACTGGCACACGCAGAATCCTTAATTACATATCATATGCAGTGATAGTAACTAAGTACGCTAAGCAGATCAATATTATTATGCTGTATTTATGTATATTTATTCACTTCGCATGGATATGCAGTGCGCAAACCTGGGTTACATTTGCCTAAACAGTTGCATATCCTTGCTAGGTTTAATCGGTGTTGGTACCGCAGGAGTTCCTACATATAAGAAACCAACAATATCATTATCACTGCTAATCTTTAATGCTGCTTTCAAATGCTTAGATTCAGCGTATATCCCGGTGCGCCACACGGCACCTAAACCAAGCGTAAATGCCATTTGTTGCATCGCCATGGTAGCGCAGGCTGCACTGGCATATTGCTCTAACTGTGGCACTTTTTCTGCTGCTCTATATTGGGTGGCAATAACAATCACGCAAGGCGCACGCAGTGGCAGTTGCCCTGCACGTTCTTGCTCGGCTGGGGTTAGATCTTCAAGTTTACTTACCGTGGTAAATATCTTGCTCAGTTGCTGTAACGCAGCTCCCTGATACACCAAACAAGTGTATGGCGTTAGGCTCATATGGTCTGGCACACGAAGAGCGGCTTGTTCAAGTAATCGGAGTTGCTCCGCTGAGGGGCCTGGCGACACCACACGAGGCATCGAAGAGCGGGTTAACAACAGATCTTTTGCTTGCATATGGCTTCCTAAGTACATCCGAAATAACGGCGTGGCAACTACACCACACATCAAAAAAGAATCGAGAACGCTATCTTACGCGTAGTAGTGATTTGTTACAAAGTTTGGCTACTCATTAACCAGCGTAGGCTGTTACACTATATGCACTAATAACAACAAGGATATTCACTAGGTTATTATCATGAAATTTTTAGCGAAACTACTCAACCCGATATGGAAATTCATTAACGGAACCCGCCGCGTTATAGTTAACTTGGTGTTCATTATTCTATTAATTGGATTTTTTCTAATTATTAATCAAGAAGATAGCATACCTGAAGTTCCAGATGGTGGCCTCCTTGTGCTAAACCCCGCTGGCTTATTGGTTGAAGAACCAACCTACATTTCGCCTTTCGACCGTTTTGTTGATCAGGCGATGGGGGCGAATGGTGCGCCAGAAACTGATTTACATGAATTCCTTCGCATTATCGATACTGCCGCAACGGATGATCGTATCGCTGGAGTAGTTCTTGATTTACGCAATTTCTGGGGTGGTGGTTTAAGCAAGCTACAATTAGTAGCCGAACGGCTGGAAAAAGTGCGCGCAGCGGGTAAGCCAATTGTTGCGCATGGTATTTCCTTTAGCCAATCGCAGTATTATTTAGCTAGCCAAGCAGATACGGTGTATTTAAACCCACTTGGCGCAGTAGCTGTTGAGGGGTATCACATGTACCCCACCTATTTCAGTTCATTACTGGAAAAGCTTAACGTTACTACCCACATTTTCCGTGTTGGTGATTTTAAATCTGCAGTAGAACCGTTCAATCGTGATGATATGTCGAGTGAAGCGAAAGAAGCCAACCAAGCATGGATTAATGCGATGTGGGCTGAATACCTGGCGGGCATTTCTCGCCATCGTGATATAGCGCCGGAAATTCTTAGTGGCCAAATGGACGATTTCTTAACGCTATTTGCTGCTGCTGATAACAACCAAGCAGTTCTTGCGCAAAATGCCGGCTTAGTAGATGAACTTTCCCATAGTGAAGGCATTCGCCAAGCGTTAATTGAGCTTGGTGGCTACGATGAAGAAAAGAAAAGTTTTCGTGGTATAGGCTGGCGCGATTACCGTACAGCGATTAATTCTGGTGAAAAAGAACCTAAGCAAGGTGATGAAGTACGTGTTGTTTTCGCCAGTGGTACCATTCTTGATGGCACACAGCCTCGCGGCAGCGTAGGCGGTGTAACCTTAAGTAATCGCCTACGCGATGTGCGTTTGGATGATGATGTAAAAGCTGTTGTGTTGCGCATTGATAGCCCGGGCGGAAGTGCATTTGCATCTGAGCAAATTCGCCAAGAATTACTATTATTACGAGAGGCTGGCAAACCAGTTATCGCATCAATGAGCTCTGTTGCTGCTTCTGGGGGCTACTGGATTGCTGCTGGAACGGATGAAATAGTAGCTCCTAGCTCAGTGATTACTGGTTCTATTGGCGTGTTTGGCATGTTCTTCACCATTGAAGAAGCCTTAGCCAATATTGGTGTTTACACTGATGGCGTATCATCTACCGAGTTTCCTTATATCGATATTACCCGGCCGTTAAATGACTCGGCAAAAGTTGCTATTCAAGGTGGTGTTGATCGCATTTACCAAGATTTTCTTGAGTTAGTAGCCGATGCCCGTGATTTATCCGTTGCTGAAGTTCATGAAGTTGCCCAAGGGCGCGTTTGGACCGGTAGCAAAGCGCTAGAGCTTGGCTTGGTAGATCGCCTTGGTGAACTTGATGATGCAGTAGCGATTGCCGCAGAACGCGCTGGGTTAGAAGAATATCGGGTAACCTTCCCGCAAGAAACATTAACGGGTTTTGATGCGTTTATTGCTAATTTCATGAATGGCGCAACTGCCCTACTTCCGAATTCAGTGGTTGAGCATTTTGCTGCTCGAATTAACCGTTCTACTCCATTAACTGAACGTGCTATTCGGCGTACTTTGCAAGAAGTGAATGTAATAAATGAATTTAACGATCCACAAAATGTATATCTGCGTTGCCTTGAGTGCAAAATAGACTAGAATTGAGCCTGGATTTTTAGTTTCTAAAACGAGAAAGGCTTAATCATGTCGGAGCGTAGAAAACGCATTTATATTGCGTATACAGGCGGTACGATCGGAATGATGAAATCGGCGCATGGGTATATTCCTGCGCCTGATTTTTTATCTGCTAGCATTCGGGCAATGCCCGAGTTTTATCGTCCAGAAATGCCCGAATTCACCCTTCGTGAATACTCACCATTAATGGATTCTTCTGATATGACGCCAAGCGATTGGCAACGTATCGCCGAAGATATCCGCCATAATTACCAGCACTACGATGGGTTTGTAATTCTGCATGGTACCGATACCATGGCATACACAGCCTCAGCGCTATCCTTTATGTTCAAAAACTTAAGCAAGCCGGTAATCGTTACGGGCTCGCAAATTCCTTTGGCGGCCCTACGATCCGATGGCCAAACCAACTTACTGAATGCGTTGTACATTGCCGCACACTACCCCATTCATGAAGTTAGCCTGTTTTTTAATAACCGCTTGTTTCGGGGAAACCGTTCTACTAAAGCAGATGCTGATGGGTTTGATGCGTTTGCATCGCCCAACTTTGCTCCGTTGCTTGAAGCGGGAATAGATATCGAGCTGGTTGCCGGCAAAATAGCACCGGTGCAACAAACTGATTTAGCTGTAGCCAAGGTTACAGCACAGGAAATTGGAGTGGTTACCCTGTACCCGGGAATGCGCGCTGAAATTATTGATAATTTAGTAAAGCATCCTGTGAAAGCATTAATTTTGCTGAGCTATGGCGTTGGCAACGCGCCACAAGGTGGGGAATTGCTTGCCTCGCTGAAGCGGGCGATTGCCGCTGATATTATTGTTTTGAATTGTACTCAGTGCTTTAAAGGTACAGTGAATATGCAAGGGTATGCTACGGGTAACGCGCTCGCCGATATTGGCGTGATTAGCGGCCAAGACATGACCGTAGAAGCAGCGCTAACGAAATTACACGTGCTGTTAAGCGAATACGATGATGTAGGGGATGTTAAAAAGATGCTCGCCGAAAACCTCCGTGGTGAACTTACCTTACCTACCGAAATTACTGAGTAAACCTGAGGGAATCCTAAGCTTGTGTTTTTTTGAGCTGCTCGAGGCATTTAGTTAAATGAATGATTTATTAGTAAATTTTAAGCAGTAGAAAAAGTGGCAAAGTAATCTACATTAACTAAACTTAACATTACCTCAATTGTTTAGTTGGGCTGCTTGCTTCGCACTCAGATAAATGTGTACACATGCTGCACCATTTTCTAAGCCAGTGCTGAAGTAAGGAGTAAGCGCATGGCTCATTTGAGCCCTTCCCCTCAGCTCGGAACATCCCCCTTGGTTCCGAGCTTTTCTTTGGCCGTTCGGCTAAGGTGAAACGCTAGCTGACGATTGCCATTAGCTCGCTCTATTGGCACCACGAAATAGCTGGTAGAAGTTCTCACGAGTAACCGCGGCTACTTCTGCTACGCTTACATCTTTCAACTTCGCCACACATTCTGCAACGTGGCTTACATATGCTGGCTGGTTCTCTTTGCCCCGGTGCGGAACTGGCGCAAGCCATGGCGCATCGGTTTCAATAAGCAAACGTTCTAACGGTACGTTGCGCACTACATCGCGAAGCTCTTCGGCACTGGCAAAGGTTACAATTCCAGAAATCGAGATATAAAAGCCGAGATCCAAGGCCTGCTCGGCCATCTCCATGCTTTCTGTAAAGCAATGCATTACCCCTCGGCAACGTTCGGCCCGCCCTTCGCGCAACATAGCAATGGTATCTTGGCGCGCATCACGTGTATGAATAATCAAAGGTTTGTGAACTTGGTTGGCGATTTCAATATGCCGCGCAAAGCTTTCTTGCTGTTCGGGAATGTGGTCTTTATCGTAATAGTAATCCAAGCCTGTTTCGCCAACCGCCACCACATCATCACGGGCACAAAGCTGGGCGAGCTCCGCTTCAGCGAAACCATGCTTCGCCACATATAATGGATGTACTCCGCATGAATAGCTTACATCAGCATGGGTACCAACAATATTCTGCATTTGCGCAAAATCATCGAGCGCAACACCAATGCACAGCATATGCTCAACTTTAGCGTTGCGCGCATCTTGTAATACCTGCGCGATACCATGCTGTTCAGTGGCTTTTAATTTATCCAAATGACAATGAGAATCTACAAACATAATTACCCCTTCTTAACCGCTGCAACATTCAGTGAGCGCACCACATCCGCGCTCCAGGCTGCAATAAGAATTTGTGGATTTACGCCAGCGTTTTGTACGGTTCGTAAAATTTGGATGCCGCTACGATAGGCATTCTCTAATGCTTTGCTAATTGTTGTTAACGCCGCAAGATTACGCACGTTGGCGCTTAACACTACTGGAATCGTGCCCTGTAAGGTTTCACGATGGGCTAACTGTAATTCCTTCAGCACTATTTTTAATTGCTGTTGCACACTTTCTAATTCTTTCGGCACTGTAAATTCGCCTCGGCACACGCGCGCCAACAGCTGTACACTTTGCTCGTTAGCTTGAAGCTCTGCCAATACCTGTAATGGCGCACTTTGCGCGCGTTCTAGCAAAAGTGTGTCGGCAACATCAATTCCAGCATGCTGTTTTAGCCATTCGCTTATTTCAGCAATGTTTGGCTGTGGCACGGGGTAGCTCAATAAGCGGCTACGAATTGTAGGTAATAGTTGCGTATAACGAACTGCCGCTATCTGAAAATAAGTATTCTCTGGCGGCTCTTCAAGTGTTTTTAGTAGTGCATTGGCAGCTTGTGGGGTCATTCTATCGGCGGCAATAATTTGCACCACTTTGTTGCCACCTTGGCTAGCGGTTTGCTGCACTTTATGAGCAATTTCCCGCACTAAATCAACGCCTATTTGTTTGCCTTGTTCTGGTTCAATACGCAAGTAATCAGGGTGCGTACCAGCTTGCCATAATAAGCAACTCTTGCATGTACCACAGGCTTTCTTTAGTGGCGAAGCACCAATACTGGCTTGGTTACTTACACTGTTACACAGTAAGTACGCGGCCAATTGGTTCAGAAAGCTATCAATACCTAAATCTTGGCTATACTGCAGCCCTATCGCGTGCGGCAGCCGTTGCCCTGCTGCTGCGCTAAGCACTTGTTGCCATAGCGGCCGTAACCAAGGAAAGCCTATATTCGCCATTTTTGCTCCAGTTTCGCCACGATATCTTGTTGTACTTGTTCAATAAGCTGTTGCGCATCGATAACTTCAATATCCACTTCACTTGCAGCTATCTGCAAATAGCGCTCACGAGTACGAGTGAAAAACTCAAGTGCATTGCGCTCAATTCGATCCAACTCGCCCCGCGCGGCTGCGCGCCGCAAGCCAACTTCTGGGGCGATATCGAGAACCAGGGTTAAATCCGGGCGAAAGTCTTTTAGCGTAATCTGTTTTAGCTGCTGCAAGGTGCTGTCACCAAGCTCTCGGCCACCGCCTTGGTACGCTCGCGACGACAAATCATGGCGATCGCCAATTACCCAGGTTCCTTTTGCTAACGCCGGTTTAATCACGTTCTCAACCAGTTGCACCCGCGCTGCATACATCAGCAGCAGCTCTGCTTCGGCTGTAATGGTTTCTTGCCAATCTGCTTTAATCAGATCGCGCAATGATTCCGCAAATGGCGTTCCACCGGGTTCTCGAACTGATATATAAGCTATCCCTTGTTGCTCTAGCCAATTGGCGATCGTAGCAACTGCGGTGCTTTTACCTGCCCCTTCAAGGCCTTCAATAACGATAAATTTGCCGCTCATTAATTCCTCTGATAACGCTGCACAGCGCGATTATGTTCCGTTAAAGTGCGCGAAAAAACATGGGTGCCATCATTACGGCTCACAAAATAAAAATAATCACTACTTGCTGGCTGTAGTGTTGCCGCTATAGCTGCTCGGCCCGGCATCGCGATCGGTGTTGGTGGTAAGCCATTAATTCTATACGTATTATACTCGGTATGCTGTTGGATATCAGAGCGATAAATCACACCACGATAATTTTCGCCTAAACCATAAATAATGGTAGGGTCTGATTGTAACCGCATGCCTGTTTTTAACCGGTTTACAAATACTGAGGCTACCAATTCACGTTCATGCGCCGCGCCGGTTTCTTTTTCAATGATCGACGCCAAAATTAATGCTTCATAAGGCGAAGCAACCGGCACATCACGATCACGCAAAGGCCAAAGTTCAGCAACAACAGCGTTCATACTTCGATGTGCTTGCCGATAGATATCCATGGCGTTGGTGCCTGCGTAAAAACGGTAGGTATCAGGAAACAACAGCCCTTCAATATGCCGATACTCACCATTGGTTAACAGTTCCGCAAGTTGTTCACCAGTGAGATCTGCATTTTCACTGTGTAAATATGGATGCGTAACGATTTGTTGCTGCCATTGCTTAAACTCACTACCTTCAACAAAGGTAATCGAGAACAAGTGTTGTTGGCCAAGTGCAATGCGCTGCCAAATTTGCGCTGCTGAATCGCCATCATGAATTGCATACACACCCGCTTGAACTCGGATTTCTTTATTGAACAAGCGAAATGCAATCTCATTTAGGCGGGCAGGAGTAATATAGCCTTCTTGCTCAAGTTGGCGGGCAATTCTGCGCGGGTTGGAGCCCCTTGGTACGGTAAGTAACGCCGGTTCTTGATGGCTAATCTCCAACTGCACCGCACTTCCCTGTTGGTACCAATGTTGCAGCGTAAAATACCCCGCTACTAAGCCTATTAGTAGCAAACTCATGCAAACAACAAAGGTTATTAATAAGCGTTTCAGCATAATCACTTCTTATTATTCTAGCGTTGTGTTTAACTGCAGCGGGTACGGTGTTTCTTTGAATTCTCGTTCCTGAAAGCCATTACTTGCAGCAATCTTTCGTACTGGCACGAGGCCGAGCAAAGCGTTGCATACAAACACTTGTTCGGCTTTTAAAAACTGTTGCGGTGTGGCATCTACAATATGCACATGTTCATTGTGCTGTAGAATCTGTTGCCGAACTACTCCGGCAATACCCGCATGAGAAAGCTGCGGCGTAAACCATTCTCCAGCGCGCCGCCAGAATATGTTAGCAATAATTGTTTCGCATACCAAACCACGGCTATCACATACCAAGAGATCATCCGCATCACGTTGCAGTAGTTCTTGTTTCAGCAGAACTTGCTCTAATCGATTTAACGTTTTTAATCCAGCTAAAGCAGGTTGTTGAGCTAACGCGAGGTTTGCCCAAGCGAGTTCAATGCCATCATCTCGCCACTGTTGATAATGCGCAGGCACTTCGCTAAGTGTTACCACGCGAATGGCGCTTAAACCATTACCAACAGCATAGCCTCGGCCACCACTACCGCGGCTAATGATGATTTTAATTACGGCTGCATCAGCACGTGCTTCGCGAACAAGATATTCAGCTTCTTGTTGCAACAGGGCTTGCCATTCATTAGGCAATACTATGGCTAAACGTTTGCAGGTTTCGCGCAAACGTTGCCAGTGCAACGGCCATAGTTGCAACTGCCCTTTTACTACCGCGATCGTAGTAAAACAGCCATCGCCAAACTGAAACGCGCGATCCGTAGCGGCTATGCAGCCGTTTGCTTTACCATTAATGAGCACTGTGTGGGGTTGCTGTGTCAAAGAGTATAACGCTCCTACCAAGGCCTCTATATCGTACCATCAACCGTTCGTTCTTTGCTGGCACTAGGCGAGAGTAATATGAACTACAAACTATACAGGAAAATACAAAGTGCGCGAAAACACTAATACAAAAAAGGCGAAATGTTTGCACATTTCGCCTTTTTCGCTAGAACCGATATATCAATTAAGCAGAGTGCTTATTGATGTAATCGATAGCTGCCTGAACGGTACGAATCTTTTCAGCTTCTTCGTCAGGAATTTCAGTTTCAAACTCTTCTTCAAGAGCCATTACCAATTCAACTGTATCCAGTGAATCAGCACCTAAATCGTTTTCAAAAGAAGCTTCTGGTTTAACTTCTTCTTCTTTAACACCTAGCTGCTCAATTACAATTTTTTTAACGCGTTCTTCGATAGTGCTCATGTTTAACCCTCAAATAAAGGTGTCTTTAATAAATTTGCGTGTAGTGTAAGCCTTCCGGCCACACACTTAAAGTAAAAATTTAACGAATTGGTTGAGGTCTTACCTCGTTGCGCGCCAATGCCGCTATTAAACCATACTCATGCCACCATTAACATGAATGGTTTCACCGGTAATGTATGCCGCGCCCGATGATGCCAGAAAACCCACTGCCGCAGCAATTTCTGCAGGGCTACCTAAACGACCAGCAGGAATCGTATCAAAAATTCGTTCACGTTGCTCATCTGTTAACGATTTGGTCATGTCGGTATCAATAAAGCCTGGCGCCACTGCGTTCACTGTTACACCACGTGAGGCAATTTCTTTTGCTAGTGCTTTGGTAAAGCCAATTAAGCCTGCTTTTGCCGCGCAGTAGTTCGCTTGCCCCGGGTTGCCCGTGGTACCAACTACCGAACCGATATTAATAATGCGGCCATGGCGATTCTTCATCATGCCGCGCATCACTGCTTTACAGATTTTGAATACCGCGGTTAAGTTGGTTTGTATCACCGCATCCCATTCATCATCTTTCATGCGCATCAATAAGTTATCACGGGTAATGCCAGCGTTATTCACAAGGATATCGATTTTGCCAAACTCTTTCGTGATTTCACTTAACAATGCATCAATGGCGCCGTCTTCGGTAACATTTAATACCTTACCTACACCATTATTTGTTAAATAAGCGCTAATTGCGTTGGCGCCATTTTCACTCGTTGCAGTGCCAATTACTGTGGCGCCCGCAGCTACTAAATTTTCTGCAATTGCTTTACCAATACCACGAGTGGCACCGGTAACCAAAGCAACTTGGCCGTTTAATGAGCCTTCCATATAGCTCTCCTTATGGTTATAAACCTGAGTGTTGTATACCTAACCTGTGCTTTTTTAGCACTCAATGTTCTATACAGTTGCGTTTAATGCTGCAACTGCTTCACTATCCCCTACTGCCACCGCTGTAACATCACGGTTAATGCGCTTAGCCAGGCCGGTTAACACTTTGCCTGGCCCTACTTCATAAATATGCGTGGCACCGCGTTTACTAATTTCTTGTACTGTTTCAGTCCAGCGCACTGGTGAATACAGTTGCGCAACCAATGCTTCGCGCAGTTCTTCGGGTGATTTCGCTTCCGCTACGTTTACGTTATGAATTACAGGAATACGAGGTAACCGCACCTCTATACCATCTAACGCAGCTGCTAAATCATCAGCAGCTGGGGCCATAAGTGCACAATGAGAAGGCACGCTAACCGATAGCGGTAATACCCGTTTTGCACCTGCGGCTTTGCAGGCTTCCGCCGCACGATCTACAGCTGTTTTTTCACCAGCAATTACTACTTGCCCAGGCGAGTTATAATTTACCGGCGCTACGATATCGCCGTTTGCCACTTCTGCGCATGCTGCTGCAACTTTATCATCATCTAACCCGATTACTGCCGCCATAGATCCAATCCCCGCAGGAACGGCCTCTTGCATGGCCTTGCCACGTAGCTCTACTAATGCAATCGCATCGGTAAAGCTCAATGCACCGGCACATACCAACGCCGAATATTCACCTAAGCTATGGCCTGCCATTACCGTAGGTTGAATATCATTACTGATACAGCGATAAACCGCCACACTAGCCGCTAGTAATGCAGGCTGGGTTACTTCCGTTTGATTCAGCTTACCATCGGTATCATTTTGCACTACGTTCCACAAATCATAGCCCAACACTTCAGATGCTTCGGCAAAGGTTGCTTTCACTTGCGGATATTGAGCTGCTAAATCAGCAAGCATACCCACAGTTTGCGAGCCTTGCCCTGGAAAAACATACGCTACTTTTTGCTTCATAAAATCCCTCATTTTCAGCATGCGATACGCATCTATCGCTTAATATTTTATTAGTGCAGAACCCCACGCAAAACCGCCCCCAAACGCTTCTAATAGCAACGTTTGCCCGGGTTTAATGCGGCCATCACGAATTGCTACATCAAGCGCAATCGGAACTGATGCCGCAGAGGTATTGCCGGTTTCAGCCAGCGTCATTACCACTTGCTCCATCGGCATTTTAAGTTTTTTCGCAGTAGCCTGAATAATTCGATAGTTCGCCTGGTGTGGCACTAACCAATCTAAATCCGCTGCGGTTAAGTTATTCTTTGCCAAGGTTTGCTCTACCAGCTCAGCTAGTTTCGCTACTGCAACCTTAAATACTTCGCGGCCCTTCATATACAGCCACGCTTCTTGCTGAAACGCCTGCTCGTCACGATTTGGATGATCGGCTCCCAATAATGCACCAAACTCACCGGCACTAAAGATATGGGTAGATAACACTCCAGGTTCAGAGCTTGCTGATAATACTGCAGCGCCGGCGCCATCGCCAAATAAAATCACGGTATTCCGATCATCCGGGTTACATAAGCGCGATAACGTATCACTGCCAATCACTAACACATTTTTCGCCGCGCCGCTGATAATGTATTTTTCAGCAACTGATAAGGCAAAGATAAAACCCGAGCAGGCGGCAGCCACATCAAATGCAGGAATCTCAGTAACACCAAGGGCAAACTGTACTTCGCACGCAGCACTTGGAAATGCGCGATCAGCAGAGGTGGTTGCCATTACAATGAGATCTAAATCTTGCGCCTGCAACCCTGCCGCGGTTAAGGCCTGCTTTGCTGCCTCAGTGCCCATGGTTACCACTGATTCGTTATTGCCAGCAATACGGCGCTCAAGAATACCAGTGCGCTCTCGAATCCACGCATCGCTGGTATCTACGCGTTGCTCTAAATCAGCGTTAGTTAAACGTTGTGAAGGAAGGTAATGGCCGGTTCCAGCCAATTTTGCATAGCGCTTTTGCGTAGTTTCTGCTGCAGGGCTATGCATTGATGCGGTTTCAGTTGCGTGCACTTAATATTCACTCCTCGTTACTGCCGACATGGTTGCGCGTTAAAATGAGCGCCAGAGCCAATGCCAGATGTGCTGCGGTACCGCCAGCACATCGTGAGGCGATATTAATGTTGTTCTTGCAGCACCTGCTCTACTTTATTGTGAATGCGCGCTGGTAAATTTAACTCAGCCTCCGCAATTGCATTGCTAATGGCGCTATAAAACGCGTTCGCTGATGCATTCCCGTGGCTTTTTACCACCACACCGCGCAATCCTATCAAACTTGCGCCGTTATACTGGTCGGGGTTGAGCCACGCCCAGGATTTTCGTTGCCGTCTATAGAGTATCCAAGCCAAGCTGCGGCTCAACCAATGTGATTTCATACTGCGTTGAAAGTGCTCATACACTAGCTTGGCCATGCCTTCGCAACTTTTCAGTGCGATATTGCCGGTAAAGCCATCACAAACCACTACATCAGCTGCACTGCTGAATAAATCGGAACCTTCAATAAAGCCGGTGTAGTTCACAGATTCCGATTGTGATAACAATAAACCAGCCTGCTTCACCACATCCGGGCCCTTGATTTCTTCTGTACCCATATTCAGCAGAGCAACTTTCGGGCGCTCTATACCGCTTAATTCACGCGCCAGTACCGATCCCATCACACCAAACTGAAATAGCGTTCCGGCATCACATACAGGGTTCGCCCCCAAATCCAATAGAAAGCCTTGCTTACCTGTTTCATTTGGGATTGGCGCTACTAATGCTGGGCGAAGCACTCCAGGCAAGGTTTTTAAGTACATATACGCCATCGCCATGAGCGCACCGGTATTGCCAGCGCTAACACAAGCTTGAGCAGTGCCATCAGCAACCAGATCAATTGCAGCACGCATCGAAGAATCAGCTTTTTTACGGATACATTCGCCAGGTTTATCGCTCATTTGCACGATTTGGCTAGTGTGGTGAATACGAACGCGGGATAGATCAACAGAGTGCCCCTTACTCTCACGAGCAAGCAAGCTTTTTAAACGAGGTTCATCGCCAGTAACAATAAAATCTGTTTCTGGAAATGATTGCAGCGCTCGTATGAGCGCTGCAACAACGATGGCGGGACCGCGGTCACCACCCATCGCATCAATTACAACAGTATTTTTTGCCATACGCCTTAAGCGATAACTTTCTTACCTTTGTAATAACCATCTGCAGTTACGTGGTGACGACGATGAGTTTCGCCACTTGTTTGATCTACAGACAGCTCAACACCAGTTAGTGCATCATGTGAACGACGCATGCCGCGTGCTGAACGAGTTTTACGGTTTTTTTGTACAGCCATTTGACTGGTCTCCTAAATCGGTTATTTCTTAAGCTTCTGTAATACAGCGAACGGGTTGCGTTTCTCTGCTTCCGCAGGAATATCACCATAACTCATTGTATCACTTTTAATAGCACAGTCCTGCTCAGTATGCTTTGCCACAATAGGCAATGCGAGTAACAGCTCATCTTCAACTAAAGGATGGAGCAGAACTTCCCCTAGTTCATTCAATTCAGCTGCTTCGTAATGCTCCGGTAAATCTTCGACAGTTTGCCGTTTCGTTATCGGTGCATACTGAAACTCTACGGCTAATTCGTGAGCCATGGGTTCACCACAGCGTTGACAAATTAGCTCAACTTTAGCTTTCGCATAACCACGAAAATAATGAATCTTTTGCTCATCTGTTGCAAATGAGAGCGTGGCCTCTACATCTGAACATGGTGATGCCAGTACTTCATTTAAACGTGACAAATGTTTTGACGGTATGTAACCATCAAAAGAGAGCCGTTTGCCTGAATTTCGTACCGGGTCAACCGAAAGCGGTATTAGAACCTTTTGCATAGCGCGCGAATGATAATGGTTGGTAAGTGGATAGTCAAAGAAATTTCGCCCCTAAGCCTCTGTTTCTACGAAAATGTAGCAAGAAAGTTACATTTCATAGTACAAAGCATGGCAAAATAACCCAAAGGCGTATTCTACCACAGAGGTTTCCGGTGCACACTACTGAACATGTTGGATTATTTGATTATGAGAAAAAAGCGCGGTTAGCGGCACGCGAGCAGCTGCCCCTAGTACTCGCATCTAGTTCCGTATATCGCCAAGAGCTACTGCAACGCATACAAATACCTTTTACTGCGGCTTCCCCCAATATTGATGAAACTGCGCATGAAGATGAAACACCTATTCAGCTAGTGCAACGCTTAGCGGTTGCCAAAGCCCGGGCATTGCAAACTCAGTTTCCCGAGCATTTTATTATTGGTTCCGATCAAGTAGCAGTTTGTACCGGGCAGATTTTTGGTAAGCCAGGAACAGTGGAAGCTGCGGTGAAACAGTTACAGCATTGCAGTGGTCGGGCTGTTACCTTTTATACTGGGTTAGCTTTGTTAAATTCAGCCACCGATGAGTTACATGCGTTAACTGAGCCCTACACGGTGTATTTTCGTGATTTAAATGAAGCGCAAATTCGCCGCTATATACAGAAAGAGCAACCACTGAATTGCGCCGGTAGTTTTAAAAGCGAAGGGTTGGGGATTACGCTATTTCGCCGCATGAAAGGTGATGACCCCAATAGCCTAATTGGCTTGCCTCTCATTCGTTTAGTTGAACTACTCGAGCGCTTTGGTGTTGAAATACCTTAATTTCAGTGGTTTAGGCGTTTAAGTGATTTAGGATATGTGCGTTATGCGGGAGTTATTTTTGCCTGCCGCAATATGTAAGGCAGTTCTTCAATAGCTTGCATGATCGCTATAGGCTGCTCCGCATCAAGCTCACCGTGATCATGCACACCCCAGGTTACGCCTATCGAAGGCATACCTGCGTTTTTAGCCATTTGTAAATCATAACGTGAATCGCCAATCATCACTGTTTGTTCGGCAGTGTAGCCCGTGTGCGTTAAAATTTGTTGCAACATTTGTGGATGCGGTTTCGATTGAGCTTCATCAGCACAGCGCGAAACGCTGAAAAAGTGCCCCGTATTCGTTTGCTGCCATGCTCGCTCTAAGCCTTGCCGCGCTTTTCCGGTTGCTACTCCGAGTTGAACTCCCTGCTCAGTAAGTTCGGTTAATACATCAACAACGCCATTGAACAATGGTGAAGGAGTAGGATCGGTGTGCACGTACAGTTCTCGATAGATAGCAATTAGCTGCTGTTGTTCGCTTTCTTCATGGCAATCAAACAAACGCTCAAGCGCAACCCAGAGGCTTAAACCAATGATATCGCGCACGGCTGATTCTGCCGGCACAGGTAAACTCGCTTGCTGCGCCATTTTTTGCATGCAGGATACAATCCGAGGCACTGAATCCATTAACGTACCATCCCAATCAAACACAACCAGTGGGAACCTTAAGTTACTGCTCATTACCATCCCTACTTTCCTCTTAATGCGTTTAATACCGCAGCTAACTCAGCATCAAGGGGCGCACTAAAAACAACCGCTTCCCCGGTTTTAGGATGGCGAATATTTAAACGTTCAGCGTGCAAGAATAAACGGTTCAAGCCTATTTTACGCAATTGCTCATCAAAACCACGCATACCGTACTTGTCATCATGGGCAATCGGATGGCCCACGCATTGAGTATGCACACGAATTTGGTGTGTTCGCCCTGTTACTGGAGAGCACTCTATTAATGTTGCATTAATATCGCTTTGCGGATAACGCTCGCGAACTTTAAAACGGGTTAATGAAGGCTTTCCTGCTTCATCCACTCGCACTACGCGTTCACCCGATTGCAAAGTGTTTTTCAATAATGGCGCATCAACCTTTTTAATTTTGCCCTGCCAACTGCCATAAACTAGCGCTACGTAGGTTTTATCCATGTCTTTTTCACGCAATTGTTCATGCAAAGACCGCAACGCAGAACGTTTCTTAGCCACCATTAGTAAACCTGAAGTATCCCGATCTAAACGATGTACTAACTCCAAAAACTTAGCGTTCGGCCGCAGGGCACGCAGCCCCTCAATAAGGCCATACTGCAATCCAGAGCCACCATGTACCGCCATCCCGGCAGGTTTGTTCACCACCAGCATGCAATCATCTTCGAACACGATACAATTTTCGAGCTGAGCTATCTTCTCCAGCTTTGGGTTTGGCAAATCATTCTTCTCAGCAACCCGCACCGGAGGAATTCGCACCTCATCACCTTCTTTTAGGCGGTAATCGGGCTTAATCCGTTTTTTATTCACACGCACTTCGCCTTTGCGC
>NZ_JBLRWZ010000030.1:0-32859 GCF_047920995.1 Aliidiomarina sp. | reverse complement strand
CTCATCATCGATAGCAGTAGTAAGCTCACCTTGAGTTTGGTGCAGTGAATCGAGCGTTAGGTTCATGTATGCTTTGTACTCATGTAATGCTATGTAAGCGTAATATGTCTAGAAACCGCGATTAGCAGCTTTGCTGCGCCAATATACGTTTGAAATGCGCTTATGGGTATCGAAAAAGTTCTCAATTATTCAATTGGATAGTGTATGCCTGAATTACCAGAAGTTGAAGTAAGCCGATTAGGGATTACCCCGCACGTGTTGCAACAAACAGTAACAGCGGTGCAAATATGGTTTCCTACCTTACGTTGGCCAATTCCCGAAGCGGTAAAATTGCTAGAGGGTGAAAAGATAATAGCCATTCGGCGGCGAGCCAAATACCTGCTGCTTGATTGTGTGCATGGTACTCTCATTATTCATTTGGGGATGTCGGGCAAGCTGCATGTGTTGCCAACTTCGCAACCGCGGCAAAAGCATGATCACTTTGAGCTGGAACTGGATAATGGCTATAGCATGCGGTTGAATGATGCGCGCCGGTTTGGCGCCGTGTTATGGCAGGCGCCGAATGAAACCCATGTGCTGCTCGAAGGCTTAGGCCCAGAACCGCTTACCGATGAATTTGATGGTGAGCGTTTATTCGCGTTGTCACGTGGCCGTAAAATGCCGGTGAAAAGCTTTATTATGGATAATGCCGTGGTGGTAGGGGTTGGCAATATTTACGCCAATGAGGCCTTGTTTGCTACTGGTATCGACCCGCGCAGGGCTGCCGGTAAGATAAGTAAAGCGCGGTTTGCGCAACTTAGTGCGGCAATTAAAGAAATTCTTGCGCTGGCGATTACACAAGGCGGCACCACCTTGAAGGATTTTATGAAAGCCGATGGTAAGCCAGGCTACTTTAAACAAGAGCTAGCGGTGTATGGGCGCAATGGTCAAGCCTGTACAGCCTGTGCTACGCCGATTAAAGCGGTGAAAATTGGCCAACGTAATTCGTTTTATTGCCCCCAGTGCCAGCGCTGAATTGCATAGTTCCACACTGGCGTGTACGCCGCTCTCGCGGCTAAGCGTCTGGCATTAGAAACTGCTGTAGGCGTTGTACAAATAACTCTGGTTCGGTGAAAAACGGGGCATGGGCGCTGGCGTCAAACTGGCAGCTGCTGTGCTGCTCAGAAGCATGCAACTCAGAACTGTGCCCTATGCTGCTTGGTAAGTACCTCGCCACCGCGGCGCTGGCCGCAATCGGTACCAAGCTATCGCGGCGGCCATACATGTGCAATGAAGGCACATTCAATGCACCCAGCGCACTGCGTAAATCTACTTCAGCTAACCAACGCAAACCTGCAACTAACGCTTCTGGCTGCGGCTCGGGCCGTTCAGCGAGCAGTGCCCGCATCGCTTTTATTTCTTCCCGGGCTGCGGGGCTGCCTAATGCTTGCACCGCCAAGAAGCGCTCCAAGGTTTTACGGAAATCGGTGGTGAGCTGATAGCGGAAGGTTTCTAGGGTTTCTTTCTTAATCCCAGGCCATTCACCATTCGGCATCGCACTCATATTGCCGGTGCTGGGGGTTGGCCAATCTGGGCGTGCAACAAAGCATGGTGAACTTGCCACACATACTAAACGCTTTACATAGGTGGAGTAATCGAGGGCAATTTGCGTGGCTATCAACCCACCCATACTCCAGCCAACTAAATGAAAAGGCTCGCCAATGCTGGCAATAAGCTGCTCTGCTGCACGTGCACAGGTATGCTGAAAATCTTCATTGCCCTGTTGCCAATTTGATTCACCAAAGCCCGGTAAATCAATGGTGTACACGCGAAAGTGTTGCGCCAGTTGTGCGCGAATAGGAAACCAAATCGCTTGGTTTAGCCCCCAGCCATGCAGCAAAACCAATGGGGCGCCTGAGCCTTGTACGTTAACGCTTAACTTATCTGCATGTTGAACCATTCACGCTACCTTTACTGTGTTTAATCGCTAATGCTGCCAACCATTATTAACGCGCGGGTATGAGCGCACAAAGGCAATGGTTGGCCGGTTGCATTGGCTTACTAGGAAAGAAAGCTATGGTAAAGCTTTGGCGCGTACTCTGCAAAAAATTACCAACGGTGGGAGTGTGTTGGTTGTGTGAATTACCGGCGGAGCTATCATTCGGTATTTGCGAACATTGTTTTGCCGATCTACCGCGCTTACCGCCTAGGTGTTGTGGTGATCTGCAAGCGCAGCTTCAGCAAGAGCACAAAGCTGCCAGCCCCTGCCGATTATGGTGCGCCGCACTCTCGTATGAAGCTCCAGTAACGCGCTGGTTACAGCAGTATAAATATAGCCACCAGCCAGCCTTGGTAAATAGCTTTGCGCCCCTCCTGGCCGCCCAAGTGGTAAGTTTGTATCGGCAGGAAAAGATCTTTTTGCCCGATGCGCTAGTGGTTGTGCCTTTGGGTACGCGGCGTTGGTTTAAACGCGGTTACAATCAGGCCGCTTTATTGGCCGAAGAAGTAGGGCGATTGTTGGGGATTCCGGTAATCTATCCTCTGCGCAGAGGGGCTACTAAGGCGAGCCATGCACTGGGTAAGGCGGAACGGCAAGCGAACCTTGCTGGCGCTTTTCGTTGCTTGCAGCGGCCAGCATACAGCCGCTTGGCAATTGTAGATGATGTGATTACCAGCGGTGCCACCGTGAACGCTATTGCCATGGCATTACAACAACAGCGGCCATGCTTGGTTGATGCATGGGCCGTTGCTTACACACCGAAAAAAGAGCCTGTTTAGCTGCGGGCCAAGTATGTGCATGTACGCCAATGTAATGAGCGCTACAAAATGCCTTTCAAAAAGGCCACCACACTGCGGCCTAATGAGCTGAAATCATAACCACCCTCAAGCATTGCCAGCATGCGGCCTTGGCAGTGCATATCAGCTAGCTTTTTTAGTTCTTTACCAATCCAAAAATAATCATCTTCACGCAAATTAAACTGCGCCATGTCGTCTTCTAAATGGCCATCAAAACCAGCAGAAACGAGAATAAGATCGGGGGCGAATGCATCGATAGCAGGGAACCAGCGCTCCCGCACAGCCGCTTGCCATTCAAAACCCTCGCAGCCTGCCGGCATCGGAATATTGATTACGTGTGGGCTAATGGTATCGGTGCCGGTATTCGGGTACAGCGGGTGCTGAAACGATGAACAGAACAGCACCCGATCATCCTGTAAAAAAATATCCTCGGTGCCATTACCGTGGTGAACATCAAAATCAATGATCGCAATGCGTTGAATATCATATTCATGCAACGCATACAGGGCAGCTACTGCAATATTGTTGAACACGCAAAAGCCCATCGCTGCGCTGCGTGTTGCATGATGGCCGGGTGGCCGTACTGCACAAAATGCCCGTTGATTAGCACTTTGCATAATTTCGTCAATACCATTAATACCGCTGCCTGCCGCATACAGTGCCGCTTCTAAGGTACCGGCGGTCATTACTGTATCTGGGTCTAGCCATACGTGGTTTTCCGGATCCGAAGGGGCTTTGGCATATACATCATTTACATAGGCTACATCATGGGCGCGATACAAATCGTTTTTGTTTGCCTGGGTAGCATCTTTTTGCGTGATCACATACTCAAGGCCTGAGCGAATGAGCTGATCATTTACTGCACCGAGCCGTTCAGGGCATTCGGGGTGAACTTCGGTAACCCGGTGTAACGCACAGGCGGCATGGCTAAAAATAGTTATCGACATTGGCTTCTCACGCTTCAGGGGTTAATAATAACTCTAAGTATACTTCGCCGGGCTCGTCGGCGGGTAAGCGGCGAAAGCCAGCCTTCTCAAATACCGCGAGCATCTTCTGGTTTTCGGCACGCACATACGCAAGCATGCGCTGAACACCACGTAACGTAGCAATACGTTTCATTTCGGTTAACAAGATCTTTGCCATACCTTTGCCTTGATTGGTTTCCCGGGTAACAAACGCCACTTCGCAATTACTGCCATCATGGCTAAGGTAATAGCGGCCCACCGCTTGAATTTGAGAAACCGAACCATGCTGGCGCACGATGCAAAGCGCTATATCTCGCGATTGATCTACGCTCACTAAGTTGCAGGATTTCTCTCGGCTCATTTGCGTAGGCACCGTGTTATAGCGCATTTGCAGGGTTTCTTTGGTATGCGAATAGAAAAACTCTTGCAGGCGTCGCTCATCACTTGGGTTTAATGGGCGCAAATCATAAGCTTCGCCATTAATATCTAGCCGTTGAAAGCCAATTTCCCCAAGCTCGGGAACTTCCACCGGCGTTTGTTGCTGATAGTGGGGCACGTAATAGTGCTTGCGAACTTCTTGTAGCAGCGTTTCACGGAACTTCGGATGCGCCACTCGAATTAATTCTAAGGCGCGCTCGCGAATGCTTTTTCCACGTAATGAAGCCACACCAAACTCGGTAACAACATAATACACGTGGGCGCGCGAGGTAACCACGCCGCCCCCTTCGGTAATGTGCGGTACAATTCGGGAAACGGTACCGTTTTTCGCGGTAGAGGGGAGCGCGATTACCGGTTTACCGCCGGCACTCATAGAAGCTCCGCGGCTGAAATCTACTTGGCCACCAATGCCCGAGTAAAAATGATAGCCAATGGAATCAGATACTACTTGCCCGGTTAAATCCACTTCAATCGCGCTATTAATGGAAACCATATTATCGTTACGGGCAATATTGGCAGGCGAATTTACATATTCACTAGGGTAAAAGCCAAGGTGTGGATTGTGATTCACAAAATCATATAAACGCTGGGTGCCAATAGCGAAACTGGTTACTACTTTGTGCTGATGAAAGGTTTTTTTGCGGTTATTAATTACCCCTTGCAGCATTAAATCCATAATGCCATCGGTAATGAGCTCGCTGTGTACCCCTAAATCTTTGTGATTACCTAAGTAGCGCAACGTGGCTTCGCACACTTTGCCAAAACCAATTTGAATCGTAGCGCCATCATCAATTAATCGAGAAACATATTGGCCTACGCGCTCAGCAACCGGATCAAGCTGCGGAGGGTGGATTTCTAGCAGTGCCTCGTTAGCATAAAAAAGCGCATCAATTTGGCCTTTATGAATAAAGGCTTGGCCAAAGGTTACTGGCATCTGCGGATTTACTTGCGCAATTACCAGCTTGGCACTGCGCAGCGCTGCGGAAACAATATCTACAGAAACGCCTAATGAATGATAACCATGCTCGTCTGCGGGGCTCACCATAATCAGTGCAGCATCGAGAGGTAAAATTTCATCGGTAAATAGCGAGGGAATATCCGACATAAAGGCGGGTGTATAATCGGCGCGCCCTTCGGCCACAGCTTTTCGCACTTGTTCGCCACCTATAAATAACGTATTCACTTTAAAGTTTTGCAGATACTTGGGCTCAACCCATTGGTTATCACCAAATGCGCCTACTTGCACAATCTCCACATCATGAAGATAGCTGCAATTAGCTAACAAATCGTTAATAAGTGCGTGGGGTACGGCTGCGTGGGTACCAATAAAAATACGGTTGCCGGATTTTACTAATTGTGGCCATTGTGCAGGTTTGCCTTGGTAGCGCAGTTGGCCAGCAATGGCGCGATTAGGCTTAAGGTGGGGATGTTGTGGTTCCTGCATTGCTAGCTCCTCAGCATCATTACGCCTAGCTTGATTGCTAGGCGTAATGCTGGAATGCGCAACGCAAATTAGTGCGAGTGCGCGTTTTCGTCTTCTTCCTCTTCTGCTTCATCACCGGCGGTGCCAAGTGCGTACTGCGAGAAGAAAATCGCATTTGCCATTAAGCGAGTGGTGCCCCAGAAGTAACCCCGGAAGTTCACATTATCTGCAAACCCAATCACCCGGCCGCTACCCATACGATGGGCCAACACAGTAGTGCGCTCACTTAACACTTCGCGATTACCCTCTGAAGTATAGCCTGCTAATACTGGTTGCTCAGTATAAGTAGCTACATCCACAAACGGGCTGCTACTGTTTTCAAAAGCGATGGTGCTATTTTTGAAAATTGGCAAGGTATCACGGGTGTAACCAACAGCAAGTGGGTGGCTAAGATCTAATGTACTATTAAATATCGCGCCGGCAATACGCTGTTGACCAAAATATTGATCCCGATCACCATAACGTAAACCTTCGGTTGGGAATTTCGCTCTGAACTCGTCTGCTGGCACTACCGTGGTACTGAGTAAGTTATTCTCACTCATCCAGCGGGCGCCGCCTTTCTGCCCAATCAAGGTACCGCCACTGCGAACCCATTGTTGCAAGCTGGCTTTGAAGCGGTCGCTAAGAGTACGGTAGTGGCCATCTACTAGCACAATGTGCGTGTAGCGGCTGATATCGGCACGATCTAAGCGTTGTGTTTCAATCATGGTAACCGGAATGTTTAAATGACGGTCGAAGTAGTACCACGCTTCGCCTGATTCTTGCAGGTTCACGCCATCGCCAATCACAATCATTACTTTCGGTTCAGTGGCTGGATTAATACTCCGGCTACCAATATCCATACCCGTACTAGGGGTCATGCCGCTGGCAATGGTGTGCACCCGTACTTCGTTTTCATCGGCCAATTTGGTAAGAGTGGCTTGCACATCTTCCCACGCATGATCCTGGTAAGCCCGCGTTACAATTACCGCACCGTTAGCCAGCTTCTGCTCGCCATTTGGTGAAGTAACACTCATTTCATCGGCTGCTAATCGCGCATGAATCCCTTCTTGCAATAATCGGTTCAATAAGCGCGGCGCGAAATGGGCTTCCCAACCAAATATATAACCAACATCGGTTTGTGCTAGTTGATTTGCTTCGAACTCTGCTGGCGCTTGCCATGCTTCGCTAGCAACACGGAAGCGGCGATTTTGGCGAACTTCCGCAAACTCTACATTGAACGCCATAGGTAATGTCCAGGCTGATACATCGTAGAAAGTGTTGTCTGGGAAATCTTGACGAGTGGTAAACGCACCTTTTAATAGCCGGTAGTTACGCTGGCGAATTGGTACGTAATAGGCCTCACCCGGGCGATAAGTTACGTTGTTTACGGTAAAGCTTTCCGTAACCGGGTAAGCATCAATTGAGTGAGCGCGTAAAATACGCAGTAACTCATGCATGCGGCCTTGGTCTGCTTCGCGCAACATGTAGCCATCAAAGTTTTCTCGGCCTGCGAGTTCCATGTTCTCTTTGAAGAATCGTTGCTGGAAATCTAATAACCATTCACGCTCTGCTACCGAACCTTCGATAGTAGAAAGTGAAGTAATAAATTGGTTTTTAATAGTGAATGGAAAGGATACATCACCATTAATTGATTCTTGCAAATGACCGCGTGAAGAGGCTTGTTCGAATAGAATTGCAATAGTACCTTGTGCATCAGGGTAGCTTGAACCTTTACCGTAGTAGAAATCATCGAATGATTCTTCGGTGTAGTAAATGCTATGTACTTTATCGAGCGCGCGGCCATGGAACTCTGCTAACCGTTCGGTTAAGCGTACGTTTTCATCTGGCGTAAGTGGGTTTTTCCGTGAAGGAATACCAGGCTGGAAAAAGTAAGTGGCATCGGTACCCATTTCATGATGATCAGTAAGTACGTTTGGCATCCAGCGTTGGTAAGCAGAAATACGTGCTTGTGATTCCGGGTGCTGGAGCAGTAACCAATCACGGTTCAAATCAAACCAGTAATGATTTTGCCGACCCCGCAGCCAATCTTGCTGATGCTCGCGATGTTGGCGATCAGAACCTGGGGTCATGCTTTGGTATTGATTTACCCAAGTAGCAAAGCGCGCTAAGCCATCTGGGTTATACATTGGATCAAGTAAGATCACGGTATTATCAAGCCAGGCATCAATTTCTGGGCCTTGTGCTGCGGCTAAATAATAGGCCGTAAGTAGTGCAGCGTTTGAACCTGATGGCTCATCACCGTGCACACTGTAGCCCATATAAATAACTAATGGAGCTTCTTTGGCGTTTACGTTCTGGCTTGGATCGGTAACTGCCATATGTTGTTGGCGCATTTCTTCGAGGCGGTTTTGGTTTTCTGGCGCACTAATTTTTAGCATCATCATTGGCCGATACTCATGCGAGCGGCCAGTGATTTCGAGAGTAATCCGGTTAGAGCGTTGGGCGAGCACTTCCATATAGCGAGCAATTTGCTCTGGGCGAGCATGCCACTCACCTACTTCGAAGCCAAGGATCTCAGCGGGTTTTGGAATACTTTCATCGTAGCTAACATTGCTAGGCAGGTAATAATCTAAATCAGCGGCGATCGCGGTACTGATTCCCCCTGCGGTAAACGCTACTGCGGCAACTAGCGCTACAGAAGCCTTCTTCATTAGTGTGGGTAGTTTTATCATTGTTGTGCTCCTAAATTTCCGATTTTATCAAGCTAGCAAATCTTTGTTGATCAGCCAATAGAGTTACTATGCAATGCAGCTCTGATGCGATAGAATAAACCCTACTGAAATACTCAGGTATGTAAAATTTAGAAGGTGGTAGGCATGATTACAATTTCAGAATCTGCACAAACTCATTTCCGTGAGTTGCTAAGTCGACAAGAGGAAGGCACAAACATTCGCGTGTTTGTAGTAAATCCTGGCCGGCCGAATGCAGAGTGCGGAGTATCTTATGCTCCCCAAGATTCTGTTGAAGACACAGATATCCGCCTTAATTTCGCGGGCTTTGATGCCGTGGTAGATGCTGAAAGTGCGCCATTCTTAGAAGCAGCGGAAATCGATTTTGTTGAGCAGGAACTGGGTTCCCAGCTCACCTTAAAAGCTCCGAATGCAAAAGCACAAGCGGTAGCCGATGATGCCCCGTTAATTGAACGGGTAGATTATGTAATTCAATCAAAGGTTAACCCGCAACTCGCTAGCCATGGTGGGCAAGTGATGATTTCTGAAATTACTGATGATGGCATTGCAATTCTGCAGTTTGGTGGCGGTTGTAACGGTTGTTCAATGGTAGATGTAACCTTGAAGGAAGGCATTGAAAAACAGTTGCTTGAGCTGTTCCCGGGCGAGCTAAATGGCGTGCGTGATATTACCGAACATAGCCGTGGTGAACACTCATACTATTAAACAAGATTTAGAAAAATGTGATCCTGTTCAAATAATCCTCACGTAAGTGATTGTTGCTGACAATCAAAACGAGTAATCGTTGCTTAGTTTAACTAAACGAGGAAATCACTATGAACAGGATCACCAAAACATTAAGTGTTTCTGCTTTGGCACTAGCCTTATCCGGCTGTTTTAGTAGTTCAAGCTCCCCAGAAATCCTTACTCCAAATCCGCCAACTCCGCCGCCACCACCACTAGGTGAATTCGAGCTGCGTGTGCATCATGCTGCTGCAGATGCGCCAATGGTGAACATTACAGTGAATGGCGATAACTTTCTTGAAGATGTAGATTACCAAGTATCATCTGGCATCGCTACTGTTGAAGAAGGCGAATATGCAGTGGGCGTTGATGCAATTCTTGCCGACGGTTCTACAGCAACAGTAATTGGTCCGCTCGATATCGAGTTTGATGCCGACACACGTTATGACGTGTTTGCGCTAGGTTCAGTGGCAGGTGAAACACTTGAGCCATTTATTATTACCAATGACATTTCTGCGGTAGGCGACGGTAACGTGCGTTTACAAGTGTTACATGGAGTTCCAGTTGATTTAACTGTTGATGTATTTGTAACCGAGCTTGATGCAGATTTAAGCGCTGCTCAACCAACAGCTACACTAGCGTACCAGGATTACACGCCGCAGGTGGAAGTGCCAGCGGGTGATTATCAAGTGCGTATCACCGTAGCAGGTAACCCTGAAGCAGTGGTATTTAATTCAGGTGAGCTCTCATTACCTGCGGGTGCTGATTTATTTGTAACGGCTACCCCAAGTGTTGGCGCAAACAATGCAGATCGTCCGATTGCTTTGCTAATTGCTGATGGTGAAGGCTCGTTTGTAGTGCACTCGGTAGATGCCGGTGCCGATGTGCGCGTAGTACATGCGGTAGCTGATGCGCCTAATGTAGATGTATTAGTGAACGATGGTATTGCGCTAACAGATGTGCCGTTTTTAGCGTTCTCTGGTTACATTAATTTAGCCGCTGATGAATACAACTTTAAAGTTAATGCCACAGGTACCGATACTACAGTTATCGATGCAGACGTGGCGTTAGAAAACGCAGCGCAATATAGTGTGTTGGCAGTAGGTGAACTAACTGAAGGCAGCATTGCTCCGGCAGTGTTACAAGATTTTAACCGCCGTATCGCTACTGCAGCACAAGTACGTATTGTACATGCGTCGCCAGCAGCTGGCCCGGTAGATATTTATGTAACAGCTACTGATGATATCAGCGAAGCCACGCCAGCGTTTGCGGGTGTAGATTTCGATGCAAGTGATATTCAAGCAACGGGTAATGTAGCGTTATTACCTGGCGAATATTATGTAACTGTTACGTTAGCAGATACAAAAGATGCAGCAATCGGCCCAATCTTGCTTGATTTAGCAGGTGGTGGTTTATATACCGCTATTGCTGTAGATGCTACTGGCGGTGGTTTATTACCGCAACTCATCTTGATGGATGATTTTGTAGCAGAAGAAATGTAATTCCCCTGGGCAAAGTAGTATTGCCTTCGCCGCCCTCACGTACTGTGAGGGCGGCTTTTTTATAATTTTTTTACCCTTGCGCTGCACTACAATTGCCCTTGCATGTAGCTGCTTTTGCGCAACCAGAGCCATTGCCCAAGCCCTCGAGCAGCCATAAAACAGCATAAAGCGAGCCATAAACTGTGATTGCCAAGGGTGGCAAAAGTAGGAATGAAATTGGTAATCGCCCACACCGGGAAGAAAATGCCAAAGGCAGCTATGAGCATGGTGTTCCGCATTGCTTTACTTGCGCCAAGGCCGATAAAAACGCCATCAAAGAAATAGCTCCAATGAGCGATGAGCGGCAGTATAATGAGCCATGGCAGGTAGATGCTTGCGGTGTTAATTACCTCTGGAATATTGGTAATCAAATGCACAATGGTATGGCCAAATAGCCAGAATATTGCCGCATAAACCGCAGCAAATAGAATTGACCAGAGTAAACCGAGCTGGTACCAACGCCTTATGCGCTCGGAATTCTTTTGCCCTTTTGCTTGGCCGATTAATGCTTCTACTGAATAGGCAATGCCATCAAGCCCTAAAGAAATGAGCACCAAGAACTGCATTAATACTGCATTGGCGGCTACTACCGGGGCACCGTAGTAACTGGCGTAGCCCGTCATCATTGCGATACATAGTTGTAACGCTAACGAACGAATGAAAATATCACGGTTCATATTCAACAGCGCTTGCATATTTTGCCATTGCGGCATTGGGAAACGCTTCAACCGTAGGGCTTTGCTAACGATTAGCAAACCAATAATGGCAGTACTCCATTCGGCGCCAAAAGAAGCCCAAGCAGCGCCCGCCACGTTCATGCCAAGGCCAATAATTAAAATCACATCCGCAATAACGTTAACGGCGTTGGTAAAAATCACCAATAGCATCGCGGCCCGTGCTTGCTGCCGGCCCAGCAAAACGCCCAGTACCACTAAATTGATCAACGCTGCTGGCGCTGCCCATACTCGAATTTGTATGTAGGCATTGGTAAGCTGTAATAGCTCGCCATCAATTGCTAAGATGGCGGCGAGCAGCCGGGCGAATAGTGGCGAGGCAAGAATGATACTAAGGCCAATTACTACCGCGAACACCACACCGTGAACAAAGTGTTGTTGTTGCTCAGTGATATTTTCCGCGCCGTAGGCATGCGCAATTACCGCAGTAGTCGACATTCGCAAAAATACCGCGAGTAAATAGATAAAACTAAGTACCATGGCGCCCAAGGCAACGGCGCTTAGATAAATAGCATCGGGCAAATGGCCGATAATCGCGGTATCAACAAGGCCAAGCATTGGGGCTGCGATATTGGAGATGATCATCGGCAAGGCAATGGCAAATACCATTTTGTGATCACGCTTGGGGAAAACCAATCGAAATGACGATCGCGAGCCAGCAGACATTAATTACACTCCGGAGATAAGTAATGCGATTAAAAAAATATGCGCTAATGCTAACACTTTTTGGCGCCTTACTGGGTTGTTCACCGAACTCAAATAGTGCTACTGCTACATCGGCTAATGAAGCAAGTGAAGCGAACGTAGCGAATGAGGCGCATGCCTCTATTTTGCTATATCACCATGTGAGCGATACAACACCCCGAGTTACCAGTGTAACGGCAGATGAGTTAAGGGATCACTTACAGTATTTGCGTGATAACGATTTTACCGTAATTGATATTCGTGATTCGATTGCTGCCGCAAAAGGCGAAAAAGAGATTCCCGAGAAATCGGTAGTAATTACCTTTGATGATGCTTATCAGAATATTTTTACTAATGGCTGGCCGGTATTAAAAGAGTTTGGCGTGCCTTGGACATTATTTGTAACTACGGATCCGGTTGGCCAAACAGCTGGCCGTTATATGAGTTGGGATCAGGTGCGTGAACTGCATGAAGCGGGCGTAGTAATTGCTAACCATTCTACCGATCACTCGCACATGCCGCGGCGAGTAGCAGGGGAAAGTGAGCAAGCCTGGCTGCGGCGCATGCGCGAAAATATTCTAGCGGCCGAAGCTAAAATAGAAGATGAAGTTGGCGTAAGTTATAAATTATTCGCCTATCCATACGGTGAGTACGATAACAAACTAGCGGATCTTGTAGCCGAGCTCGGCTTTATTGGCTTCGGCCAGCATTCTGGTGGTTTTGGGGCTACCAGTGATATGCGCGCAATTCCCCGTTTTGCGGCCGCAGGCATGTATGCAAATTTGCATACCTTGGGTACAAAAATGGCGGCACTATCGTTACCGGTGAAGGATGTGCAGTATCGCGATACACTATTACGCCACGATGAAACCAAACCCGAACTCACCCTAACTGTTGATATCAGTGATTTTCATCCTAATCAGGTAAATTGCTTTATCGGCGGGCAACCGCATAGCCCAAATTGGCAGGATGATCATACCTTTACTATTCAGGCTACCGAGCCATTGGCTATTGGCCGCGGCAGGTATAACTGCACAGCACCAAGCCGCGCAAAACCTGGCCGTTTCTATTGGTATTCTATGCAGTGGATTCGCCCCGATGCACAAGGTTCGTGGCCAGATTAATCGGTTTTTTGATACTCAAAGGGCTCCTTGCGATGGAACCCTTTGTAAGTTGCGCACGAGCAGAGATTGTTATTTTGCTAAAATACGCTGCACGGAATCGCGGATGGTTTGTTGCACTTGGCTACCCAGTAGCACATCTATTTCATCACTAAGAATTGCCGTGCGCTCATCAGAGGTGAAATCGCCGGCATCCGTTACGTGAACGTAGCGTTCAGATTTCAGGGTACTTACCAAAGTACTGAACACGCGCTTATCGTAAAATTCTGGTGCATCAATACCGTGCCGTGTTCCTACGCGCGAACCTACCTGTTCACTATACTGTTCCAGCTCATTGCGCGAAAGCGCATCCGATTGTTGTAATAACTCAAATACAATAGCGTAGCGAACCAGGGTTTCTTCAGCCGCATTCGCCAGTAAGGTTAGCTGCACGTAACCCGGTGTATTACGGCCAACAATAGTATAACTACCATCATTCTCCACCAGCCATTGCTGGCGCACAAACTCCTCGCAAAGTGCAGCTACCCAAAGCGGAACTTCACTACTGTGGCGATTAACAAACAGCTCGGCTTCCAACAGTGGGAATACCTTTTGCATAAACTGTGCAGCTTCTACTGCTGTGAATTTTTCGCCTTTGCGTGCAAAGCGCGCGAGCAGTGCCGGCACAATAAACATGTGCAGAATATTGTTGCGATAATAGGTTAGGGTTACCGCTTGTACTTGATCGAGCGCTACCACTGAACCAGCGTTGTTTTCGCTAATCGCTAACTTATCCATCTTTGTTAAATGCTCCCACAGCGCTTCAGTTTCCCATTCGGGTACATGGATATCATTGCTGTAAGGAACCTCGCGGTGCAACGCTAAGTAGCATTGAATTTGCGCAAGTAACTCTTCTTTAGTTAATGTGTGGCGCTCAGCGCTTAACAGTACTAATCCAGTTAAGTTAATGCTATTCAACGCTGCACCGTCATTAATGCGGCGCATCATAATATCAGCTAAATCATTCACAACTGGCGTTAACCAACGTGGTTTCGCTGGTTCTTCAGCTCCACGGGTAACTGAATCACGCCAATCAGGCTGCGTGTTATCAAGATACTCGGAAAGCCGCAGTGGCTCGCCAAAGGTTACAAACCCGTGGCCAAAGTTGCGTAATTTGCGTAGAATTCCGAATACTTGAAATACCGATTCTTTCTCCTTCTTCGCGCCTTTGAGTTCGCCATGGTAAGTAGCTACTTCCATTACATGTTCGTAGCCCAGATATACTGGCACAAATGTAACTGGCCGATTCACGCCGCGTAACTGGCTTTGTAGGGTCATTGCGAGCATGCCAGTTTTCGGCTGCAATAGCCTACCGGTGCGGCTGCGGCCACCTTCCATGAAGTATTCAACCGCATAACCTTTGCGAAATAATCGGGTGAGATATTCACGAAACACAGTGGAATACAGTTTGTTACCACGGAAACTACGGCGTAAAAAGAAGGCGCCACCGCGGCGAAATATTGTGCCTACTGGGAAGAAATTTAAGTTTACTCCAGCAGCAATGTGCGGCGGTACTAAGCCTTCTTTGTAGATTACATAACTTAATAACAAGTAATCCATGTGGCTGCGGTGGCAAGGAACATAAACAATTTCATGACCATCTTGGGCTAGTTTCCGAATGATATCGCCGTTTTTAACGGTGATGCCGTTATAGATTTTGTTCCATAACCAAGTAAGGAAATGATCGCCGAAGCGCACCAAGCCCTCTCGATAATCAGCGGCAACTTCATGTAAATAACTACGCGCTCTTTTTACTGCTTGTGCTTCAGTAATTTTCTTTGCGCGAGCTTCTTCGTTGATGGCTGCTCGAATCGCGGAAGATTCCAATAGCTCTTGGATCATTGCTTCGCGCCCGAGTAATTTAGGCCCCGCAACTGCATAGCGAAGGCGGGCAAAGTGGGTGCGAGCAACGCGAGTAAGTTTATGGGCAAGTTCCACATCACTGGCGTGGCTTGTGGCCATAGTACGTAAGCTTACCGGCCGTGAAACTCGAGCCAGAATATTGCGGCCAGAAAATAACACCAACCAAAACTTACGAAATTTGCCGGGAACTTCGATATCCGCGGTCATGGTGCGGCCTTCATTATGCTCACGGCCAGGCTCACGGCCCCAAAAAAGACCTATTGGGTACATATGTACGTTGTAGCTGGAATTCTGCTGATGTAGGTTGAGTAACTCCACGAATGCATCTTGCGGTGTTTGCCCCAACCTGCGTTTTGGGTCTTCCAGATACAACACCCGATCATAAAGCTTGCCATTCAGCGCTAGCGGCTCGGTTGGATCGGGTAACTGTAAAGCGTGAGCTGCTTTCCGTGCCGCCACAAGATCGGTGGCAGAAGGGCTACGCATTACGTACACCACGTGGTCTGGCGCCGAAGGCTTTTGCTCATGTTCGTCAGCGATCGCTGAAACCTTGGTGAGCCAACTTACAGGTAGGCGAATCAATTTATACATTAACGATGTTGTTCTCATTTCTTCTCCGGCAGCTAACCAAGCAACCCATATATTGCGCATAGAATATCATTTTTAACGGGTTGTTGCTGCTCTGGCAAAAATTGTTCAAAAAAAGTTGCGCTGTATGGATTACTGTATATACTAACAGTGTACTGTATGAATAAACAGGTGATGATATGCGTCCGTTAACGCCAAGACAGCAACAAATTCTCGATATGATTCGCACTAATATTGAAGCAACAGGTATGCCACCAACGCGTGCTGAAATTGCTCAGCGTTTAGGTTTTCGTTCGGCGAATGCAGCTGAAGAGCATTTAAAGGCTTTAGCGAAAAAAGGCATGATTGAAATGATGCCTGGCATGTCGCGTGGTATTCGCCTAATTCAAGAAGACGCCACTTTGGTGGATAACCTTGGCTTACCTTTAATAGGGCAGGTAGCTGCCGGTGAGCCGATATTAGCGCAACAGCACATCGAAGGGCATTATCAAGTAGATCAATCGATGTTTCATCCACATGCCGATTTCTTGCTTCGGGTAAATGGGATGAGCATGAAAGAAATCGGCATCCTTGATAATGACATCCTTGCAGTACATAAAACCAACGAAGCCCGCAATGGCCAAATAGTTGTTGCCCGTGTGGAAGACGACGTTACCGTAAAACGCTTTGAACGCCGCGGAAATATGGTTCTCCTGCATCCCGAAAACGAAGAGTTTTCGATTATTCAGGTAGATCTAACCCAACAGTTTATGACCATTGAAGGGTTGGCCGTAGGTGTAATTCGCAATGGAGGCTGGTTATGAATTATTCTTCTTTAGCTCGGAAATTTGCCCACCCTGGGGTTTGGGGCAACGAAAATACTGCCACTCAATGTGTAAATGTTTCTGAACAAGCAATGCATCAGCAACTTTGGGCAACCTTAAGCACGATGCGTAAGCGCGATGACCAATGGGTTACTGTAATCGGTAAGCCCCCGCGTACACTTATCGCTCAGCTTATCGCGGCAGGTATTCGGCCAGATCGCATTCGTAAGGTGTCTACTAGCAACAGCGAAACCGCGTTGTGGGCTACGGAACAGGCGTTACTTATTGATAATAGCCAACTTGTTATCGCTTGGTTAACACCTTATAGCGGCCGTGATAAGCAGCGGATTCAATTGGCGGCAAAAGCCAGCAAAGCGTTGAACTTTATCTTTGCACCTGATTATCAACCAGCTGCGGTGCATTAAAAACAAGCACTAAGAAATCTTAGCGAGATTATTAAATGAACAGCTTTGTTTAAAAAACAAACATTCCGTCTCCACTCACTCCAAAAATTTTGGAGTTTCCCCAGGGGTTGTTAACAACAACCCCTTTTTTATTAACATTTTTGGTGGTATTTTGATCCACATCAAATAACCCGCTGTGGTTACGAAGAAGTATACTTATGTGCGTAATACCTAAGTAATTCGTTTCAGCGACTTGATAATACCTAAACAATAATTGCCATTAAGGCAAAAAATAATAACAAAAGGTTATGCAAGCATTGGGATTTTTTGGGGAAATGTTGTTCCTGCCTTGCTAACCTCTTTGTTCTTCGAAATCTTCATACTCTGCCCCCAGCACCTGAAGATGCCTAAGAATAAGAGGAGAAGTCGAGTGAAAGTGAGACTAACGAGCCTGCTCGTCGGTGCGATAGCGTTGTTCACAGCAACCATTGCTTCGGCGCAACCAAGCCAGTTAAATCTTACCCGTGGTGCAACCGATATAAGCCGGCAAGTGTACGATCTGCACATGTTGGTTTTTTATATTTGCGTTGCTATTGGCGTAGTGGTTTTCACTGCAATGTTCATTTCAATCGTTCGGCATCGCAAAAGCCGTGGTGTTGAACCAGCGAAGTTCCATGACAACGTAAAGGTTGAAATTGCGTGGACAGTAATCCCATTTTTGATTTTGATTGGGATGGCCGTACCGGCAACTATTACATTGATCAAAATGGACGATACCAGTGAATCTGATCTCAGTGTTCTGGTTACCGGTTCGCAATGGCGTTGGCATTACAGCTACTTGGATTACGATGTTGAATATCTGAGTAACATGGCAACTCCTCGAGAACAGATTTATGGCCGCTTACCGCAAACTGAGAACTATCTCCTTGAAGTGGACCGCCCATTAGTGATCCCAACCGGGAAAAAGGTTCGCTTCCTGATTACTTCAGACGATGTAATTCATTCTTGGTGGGTGCCTGAGTTTGCAGTGAAGAAAGATGCCAACCCGGGTTATATCAACGAAGCATGGACTCGCGTAGATAAGCCAGGCATTTATCGTGGCCAATGTGCTGAGCTGTGCGGCCGTGATCATGGCTTTATGCCGATTGTGGTGATTGCCAAAGAACCAGCCGACTTCGAGGCTTGGATTCAAGGTGAAGAACAGCGCTTAGCTGAACGCCGTGCTGAAGAAGAGCGTTTATTGTCTATGGAAATGGATAAAGACGAGCTTATGCGCATTGGTCAACAAATTCACCTTTCCCAATGTGCGGCATGCCATCAGCCAAACGGCCAAGGTATTCCCGGAGTGTTCCCGGCGATTGCCGGATCAGAAGTGGCGTTGAATGATCGCGCGCGCCATATTGATGTGGTGGTGAACGGCGTGGCTGGCAGCGCAATGCAATCGTTCCGAAACAGTTTGAGTATGAGTGAGATTGCAGCAGTTGTTACCTACCAACGCAATGCGTGGGGTAACGATACTGGCGATGTTGTGCAAGCTGCGGATATCCACAATCACATTCAAGGTAACCAATAGGGGGCATTGCTATGAGCACTATTACTGATACCCATAGCGCCCCAGCGGCGCATGATGATCACGATCATCACGACCACAAGCCAACAGGTATTAAACGTTGGTTATTTACTACCAACCATAAAGATATCGGTACGATGTATTTATGGTTTAGTTTTGCGATGTTCCTGTTAGGCGGCAGCATGGCGTTAATGATTCGCGCCGAATTGTTCCAGCCAGGCATGCAAATTATTGATCCGCATTTCTTCAACCAAATGACCACCATGCATGGTGTGATTATGGTATTTGGTGCGGTAATGCCAGCATTTGTTGGTTTAGCCAACTGGATGATTCCAATGATGATTGGTGCGCCGGACATGGCGTTACCACGCATGAACAACTGGTCATTTTGGATCTTACCATTTGCTTTTCTGATTATGCTATCGTCATTCTTTATGCCCGGTGGTGCCCCAGCATTCGGCTGGACCTTCTATGCTCCACTTTCTACTACTTACAGTACAGATTCCACGGCGCTGTTTGTATTTGCGATGCATATTATGGGCATGAGCTCGATCATGGGTGCGATTAACGTAATCGTTACCATTATGAACATGCGGGCTCCTGGCATGAACTATATGAAGATGCCACTGTTTGTATGGACATGGTTTATTACTGCATTCCTCCTTATTGCAGTGATGCCAGTATTGGCGGGTGTAGTTACCATGGTACTTACTGATAAGTACTTTGGCACATCATTCTTTGATGCGGCGGGTGGCGGTGACCCAGTGTTGTTCCAGCATCTATTCTGGTTCTTCGGGCACCCTGAAGTATACATCATGATTCTGCCCTCGTTTGGTATCGTATCAGCAATCATTCCGGCATTTGCGCGTAAGCGGTTATTTGGTTACGCCTCAATGGTATACGCTACCGCGTCAATTGCAGGCTTGTCGTTCTTAGTATGGGCTCACCATATGTTCACTACCGGGATGCCAACCTTTGCGTCGCTATTCTTTATGTATATGACGATGCTGATCGCGGTGCCTACAGGAGTGAAGATATTTAACTGGGTAAGCACCATGTGGCGCGGTGCAATGACATTTGAAACACCGATGTTATTCTCAATTGCGTTTGTGGTGCTATTTACCATTGGTGGTTTGTCCGGAGTAATGCTGGCAATTACACCAGTAGATTACCAATACCATGACACCTACTTTGTAGTAGCTCACTTTCATTATGTGTTGGTATCGGGCGCGGTATTCTCGATTCTAGCTGCTGCCTACTATTGGTTACCGAAGTGGTCTGGGGTTATGTACGATGATTTTCTGAGTAAGATGCACTTCTGGTGCTCGCTTATTTCAGTAAACATTTTGTTCTTCCCAATGCACTTCGTTGGTTTGGCAGGCATGCCGCGCCGAATTCCAGATTATGCCCTGCAGTTCGCCGATATTAATGCGATTGTAAGTGTTGGTGGGTTCTTATTTGGTTTCTCGCAGCTTATTTTCTTAGCTGTAGTTGTGAAGTGCGCTCTGAAGAAAGGCGAACCCGCACCAGCGAAACCATGGGAAGGGGCTGAAGGCTTAGAGTGGACAGTGCCTTCACCGGCGCCATACCACACCTTTGATGTGCCACCTAAGGTATAACTGCAATGAGTGAACAGAACGAAGAAAAGAAAGCAGCGCGCCCGAACAATAGCCGGATAATTACTCGGCTATTGGCCTCGGTGATGTTGATGTTTGCTTTTGGTTTTGCCTTGGTGCCGCTATACGAAAAGTTTTGTGAAATAACGGGCTTTAATGGCCGTACCAGCAATACTGCTGCACAAACTATCGATGGTATGCAGGTTGATCAATCCCGGGTAGTAACCGTGGAGTTCCACACGCGTGTTAGCCGTGGGGTTCCATGGGAATTCTCTCCCGAGGTTCGTTCTATTCGAATTCACCCAGGTGAAGTAAAAGTAGTTAATTTTTATGTTGAGAACCGCACCGATAAGAATGTGATTGCGCAGGCATTACCCTCAGTATCCCCAGGTGAAGCGTCGCTGTATTTAAACAAAACTGAATGTTTTTGTTTCGAGCAGCAACCTTTAGCAGCAGGCGAGCGAGCTGTAATGCCCATGCAATTCTATCTGGATCCTGATTTGCCAGATCACATTACGCGGTTCACATTATCTTACATGATGTATGACCTAACCGACCAAGTTCGGGTTACTGCCAGCCGGGCAGAATAAGGGGTTTCGAATGAATACTGAAAAACCGGATAATACAAAATATTACGTGCCAGATCAGAGTATCTGGCCAATCGTGGGGGCTCTTGCGCTGGGTTTAATCGCCTTTGGTGCCGGCCATTTTACAATTGAAGCATCAAGACAAGAAGCAGGCTTTGGCCATTATGTGCTAGGTGCCGGCCTCTTGGTACTAATCATTATGTTAGTGGGTTGGTTTGGTGATCAAATTCGGGAATCACGCGCTGGTTTGTATAACGCTCAGCTAGGCCGTTCTTACAGACAAGGTATGCTGTGGTTTATCTTTTCCGAAGTAATGCTGTTTATGGCTTTTTTCGGTGCTTTGTTTTACGCGCGCATGATCGCCTTACCATGGCTGGGCGGTGCAAGTAACAACGCGGCTACCGGTGCTATTTTATGGCCGAACTTTGAAGCGATATGGCCATTAACGTTAACGCCAGGTGGCACTGAAACCGAGGCGATGGGTTGGTTAGGTTTACCATTGATTAACACCGCAATTTTGGTGGTTTCATCGGTAACCCTGCACTTTGCCCATGTTGGCTTAGAAGAGGCGAAACGGAAGGCGTTAACTAATTGGTTGGTTGTTACAATTGTATTGGGCTTAATCTTCCTTGGCTTGCAAATGTATGAGTATGTGCATGCTTACCGTGATTTAGGGCTTACCCTGCAATCGGGCGTGTATGGGAATACCTTCTTCCTATTAACGGGTTTACATGGTATTCACGTGTTCTTAGGGGTTACCTTACTGATCATTATGCTAGGCAGGGTAATGGCAGGGCACTTTACTAAAGATGACCAATTTGGCTTTCAAGCGGCGGCTTGGTACTGGCACTTTGTAGATGTGGTTTGGCTGATACTGTTTGTATTTGTATATATTATTTAACAACCAAAAAGGTGGCGCCCCGGGTTAGTAGGGGCGCTGATTTAATGTAGTAATATCAAATGCAAGCGCAAGGATAATTAATAAGATCACAAGCGCAGAATATGCCACACGACGACCTATGTAATGTGACATTGGCGGTGCATCGGGATCGTTTTTGAGCGCACTGAACAAGCCTCGAAATAAGTTTGCAATGATATAAAGCAGTAATGCGACGAGTAGTATTTTGAGAATAGTATCTAACACGGCAGGTCCTCAGTTGTTATGACAGTCCTTCGCCTCGGTTCATTATTATTTCGCTTCCATCCTGGAGCGCTGTTGATTACTTTGCTTGCGATTGTAGTAATGGTCAAGCTCGGTTTTTGGCAAATCGACCGTGGGCAAGAAAAACAAGCCATTATTGATCGCTATGAAGCCTCAGAACAACAATTCGTTTTACACGCAGACAATCTTGCCCAAGCTGCTACGCAGCCTGATTCAGAAGTGCGAGTTACCGCAACTTTACACCCAGAGTATGTGTTTTACATCGATAACCAAATTCATCAAGGCAGGGCGGGCTATCACGTGCTGGCGTTAGCCGCCAGTGCAGATTTAAACCCTTACTTGCTGCCGGTTAATTTAGGTTGGATTCCTGGCGAGCGCAGCCGCGCCCAGTTACCCAACCTAAGCTTGCCAACAGAATCCGTTACCGTGATTGGGCGTGTGCGCTTACCGGCAGAAAATCCATTTATGCTCGGTGAGCAAAGCTTTACTGAGCAGCCGGGGTGGCCATTGCGAATTCAATACCCGGAGCTTGATAAAATGGCTCAAGCACTAAATCTACCGCTGGCGCCATTTATGGTGCTGCAAAGCCCAGATGCCGAATTTGGCTACGTGCGCGAGTGGCCAGTAGTGGTAATGACACCCCATCGACATTATGCCTATGCGGTGCAATGGTTTGGGTTAGCGTTAGCGGCACTAATTATTTTCTTCGTGGCTAGCCGTGAGAAACCGGCAGCGAAACAGGAGCAGGAATGAGTAAGCAAGAATTCACACCAGATCAATTAAAGTTTAAGAAGAAGAACCAACGGGTGTTGTTGATCGTTGCTGCGGTATTCCTATTGCCGTTGCTTGCGGCAAAGTTAGTATTGTCGATGGGTTGGTATGAAAGCGGTGTAAGTAATAAAGGGAACTTGGTACAGCCTGAGATCCAGTTTACTGAAGCTGCTAATGCCGCTTTACCCGCCAAGTGGCGGATAGCTTATAGCATGCCAGAGCATTGCGAAGAAGCCTGCTTAAATAGCCTCTACGTGGCTGGGCAGTTATTTCACGCACTAGGCCGGCAACAAGAGCGCGTATTACCAGTGGCAATCGCGGGGGTAGGTTCAGCGCAAGAGTTACCAGAGTTACAGGCCGATAGTATGGTTACCTTGGTGTATGCGCCAGAGGCACAAGAAATGCTGGTAACAATCCCAGAGCATGCGTTGATGATTATTGATCCTGTAGGCAATGTAGTGCTGTGGTATCCAGGTAGTGAGGATCGCCGTGATGTGGTGATGCAAGGCCGTGATTTATTATCAGATTTACAGAAGCTATTGAAATTATCGCGAGTTGGTTAACCATTACTATTAGTTTTCAAGCTGCGAATAACGGCTGCATGAGAAGGATAAAAAGATGATGCAACGTTTACTAAAAATTACCCTAGGCCTTGTGATGGTGGTGATTATTTTAGGCTCATACACGCGTTTAACCGATGCGGGCTTGGGCTGCCCAGATTGGCCGGGCTGTTATGGTTTTTTAGCGGTGCCCCACAGTGATACTGCGGTTACCACTGCAGAAATGCGTTTTCCAGAACGGCCAGTGGAGCACTTCAAAGCTTGGAACGAAATGATTCATCGTTATGCTGCAGGCATATTGGGCCTATTAGTACTGGCCATTGCGATTGTTGCAGTGCGCCGCCATCAGCGTTTAAAAGCTACTGGAGAAGTAAGGAAGCCGCTTAAACTGCCTCTGCTCATCTTGGCGCTCATTACCTTCCAGGCGGCACTGGGAATGTGGACAGTAACCATGAACTTGCAGCCGGTAATCGTAATGCTGCATTTGTTAGGTGGCTTCTCTACATTTAGCTTACTCGCGTTGCTGTACTTACGAGAAAACCCGCCACAGTTGGTGTTGGAAACAAACTTAAACGCATTGCGCACTATTGCCGCGGCAAGCTTAGTAGTGGTAATAGCGCAAATTGCCGCTGGTGGTTGGGTAGCAGCAAATTATGCGGCATTGGCATGCACTCAGTTACCAATCTGCGAAGGCAACTGGGCAGAGCGCCTAGATTTTGCGGGCGCGTTTTCATTACCTGAGGCCGATAATTACGAATTTGGAGTACACAGCTATACTGAGCGAATGAGCATGCATATTGCGCATCGCTTTGGCGCTATTGTAGTGATGGCGGTTATGGCGCTATTGTTGTGGAAATTGTGGCGCCTTGCGCAAAGCGCTTGGATACGCCGCCTTACGTTTGTAATTACAGTATTACTCATTGTCCAAATTCTATTGGGGATCACTAACGTAGTGGCAAGCTTACCGTTACTGGTGGCCGTAATGCACAATTTTGTAGGTGCTTTGCTGATGGTAAGCTTAATTGCGCTTAATTATGCGCTATACAAAGTAAACTTGCGCTATCGTAAACCTGAACATTCTGGTAGCGAACGTCCTATAAAAACAACGATAAATAAGGGAGATGCGTAATGGCAAAATCAATCGCAATAAGCCAACGCGCAAGCTGGCGAGAGTATTTAGAGTTAACCAAACCGCGTGTAGTAGCACTGTTACTGCTTACCGCTTTGGTGGGTATGGCGTTGGCAACTACGTCATGGATTGCCGCTGACATCTTAATCCCGGCACTTGTAGGCATTGGCTTGATGGCAAGTTCGGCTGCGGCAATAAACCACCTTGTAGATCGCCATATTGATGCGAAAATGGCCAGAACATTACGGCGACCGTTACCTACCGGGGCGTTGTCTCCCCGCAAAGTACTTATTTTCGCCATGGTCATTGGCACGCTTGGGTATATTGTTTTAGATGTTTTCGTAAATCGCCTTACTGCAGTGCTTACCCTTGCCAGTTTGGTGGGTTATGCGGTGATTTACACCATGTATCTGAAACGGGCAACACCGCAGAATATCGTGATTGGTGGTTTAGCCGGAGCAGCGCCGCCGTTACTTGGTTGGACCGCGGTAACCGGTGAGATTCATGCCTATCCGTTATTGCTAGTGATGATCGTATTCACCTGGACACCGCCACATTTTTGGGCACTAGCGGTACATCGCGCCAAGGATTATGCGAAAGCTGAAATACCAATGCTACCGGTAACCCATGGCATCGCATTTACCAAAACGTGCATTTTGTTGTACACAGTGTTACTCAGTGTGGTGTGTGTATTGCCTTACCTAGTGGGCATGAGCGGTTGGTTATATTTAGCTGGTGTTACGGTATTAAACCTGTGGTTTTTGGCCTATGCATTGAAGCTAAAATATCGCCCAGAAAAACATACTGCATTTAATATGTTTAAGTTTTCGATTTGGCATTTGATGGTGTTATTCGTATTACTACTTGTTGATCACTATGTAGTGTAAATGCATGAGTAGTGCATTAATACACATATGAAGAGGTACGAAATGAAGAGATTGGGTGGCTTGATATTGATGGTGGCAATCGCAGTAGCGGGTGCATACACATATCTTCATTTCACAAGCTCGCAATCGCCGGTATTGGAATCGGCGCGTATCTACGATAACCCGCGCACCATTGCGCCCTTTCAGTTAGAGGGTAGCGATGGTGAAGATGTGAGCTTGAGTGCCTTAGAAGGGCAGTGGACAATGTTGTTCACTGGCTACACCTTTTGCCCAGATATTTGCCCAACCACGATGGCGCAATTGAAATCACGTTGGCAGGATATTGCTGCTGCAAGCGATTATCCGGTGCAGGTATGGATGATTAGCGTGGATCCACAACGCGATGATATCGATCGCTTGGCGATGTACATTGATTTCTTTGGTGAAGGGTTTTATGGGGTGCGTGCTGAGCACAAAGAGCTCTATCCATTTGTGCGTAATATTGGTTTGATGTATTCGATTCCTGATGAAGATGAAGAGAACTACTTGGTAAATCACAGCTCAGCAATCATTTTAGTGAACCCTCGCGGTGAGCAACAGGCTATATTTCGGCCATCCCACGAGTTGGGTGAATTGGCGGTAGTGAACCCGAATCACTTAGTAAATGATTTCCAGAAAATGGCCCGTTACTTAGAGCGTGAACTGCAATTGTAATCCTTAATTATAAGTGGCCGTTTGCACTAGGCAATACCAAACGGCATTGGCAACCAAAAGTGTAACGCTAAGCCGATCGCAATCATCATACCGGCATAATGATTTTGCCGGAAAGCGCGAAAACAGGCATCTCGATCGCGATAGCGAATATGCCATAGTTGCCAAGCAAAAAAACCAGCCATTACGATGAGTGCTACCCAGAATAAGAAGGTGGCCTGAATTAACCAGCCCACTAGAGCCAACAATAGAATAGTAGCGCCTTGCAGTAAGCCGATAATGGCGAGGTCGTATTTGCCAAACAATACCGCGGTGGATTTAATGCCAGTGCGCAGATCATCATCACGATCCACCATGGCGTACTGAGTATCGTAGGCTACTGTCCAGAGCGTATTCGCTACAAACAATACCCAACACACAAATGGTAATTGGTTTGATTCTGCAGCGAACGCCATGGGTATCGCCATACTAAACGCTGCACCAAGCACAAACTGCGGTAAGTGAGTAATGCGTTTGGTAAATGGATATGCGATAGCAAGTGCAACGGCAACGAAGCTAAGAAGAATGGTAAGGGTATTGAGCGTAAGCACCAACATAAACGCTAAAATCACTAAGATGGCGAATAAAATGAGTGCTTCAGTTGCGGTTACGGCGCCAGTTGCAAGGGGCCGATTACGGGTACGTTCAACATGGCCATCATAGTGGCGGTCGGCAAAATCATTAATCACGCAGCCTGCAGAACGCATTAAAAATACGCCTGCCGCAAATACAGCAACCAAGCGAACAGATGGATCCCCAGCGCCGGCTATTAGCAGCGCCCAAAATGTAGGCCACGCAAGCAGCCATGTGCCGATGGGTTTATCCATGCGCATGAGAGCGCGGTAATGGTCAAAGCGGGTCATGTGCGAACTCCAGTTCTGAATAACCTAATGAAACAGCTGAGCATACAATATGTGGCGTGAATGGTTTAAGCATAGCAGGGCGCTTTAGAAAGGAACACTTCCGCCACTAAAATTGCCTGTTCCGGCAGGTGAAAGCTGCGTCTGCGGCCCCAAAGCGGAGTATTACTTCCATGCAGTTGCTGATTCAATTGGCAAACGGGAGCGTTGTTGGTGAACTCGGCTATTTCGATAGGCCCCAGCTCGATATCATGCCGATTAAACAGTAGTTCGCCAAGTGGCTTATTGCCCAGTTGGGTGAGTTCCGCTGACGTATTTTCCGGTGGTACCGGAATAATACTGCGTGCATATACCAAGGGCACCGCTGCGCAATAGAGCAGTACTTCACGAATGATTACCGGCTGTTTGGTAAGACCCATGGCTTGATATTCGTGTTCATCAGCAAATGCCTCTGTTTCTGCAAGCACTTGCACTTGAAAATCACCCGGTAGGGCTTTCAATTTTTCGGTAAGCGAACCAGTGTCGGTAAGCCACGCTAACAATAGCTTCGGTATAGATTCGGAATCGGGTAGCCGCCATTGGGCCTGCAGTGAAATTGGCAAAACTGGCAATCCTTTTACTTATACTGGTTAGTGCTGCGGTTATCGCGTACCCGGAACACAAAGCCCAACACAATACCGCTAATCAATCCTAACGCGTGCGCTTCATTTGCTACATTTACCCAGAGAATATCGGTGTAGCCAAGCAACAGCCAACCAATCATAAAGATGTATAAGAATGGTGGTAATGATAACGAATGAGTTGGCTTTTGCCAGGTTACGATCATTACAAAGCCAAGTAAGCCGTATACAACGCCGGATAAACCGCCGAATAACGGCCCTGAACTCGCCCATTGAGCATAGTTTGATACCAAGGCAGTAACAATTGTAATAAGCGTGAGGGTACCTGCGCCGTAGCGCAGTTCTATACGGCCACCCAAATACCACCACCAAAACAGGTTAAATACCAAATGGGTGGCAGAGAAGTGCAGCAGAATAGGGGTAACAAATCGCCATGGCTGCTGAAAACTTAACTCGGGCATACCAAGCGGGGTAAATAAAAGGCTGGAAATAGTCCACTCAGGTGCAACTACCCACTGCATTAGTGCCGTAAGTAGCACGGCAGCAAACACTAAAAACGTAACAATACCTGCTTGCTTAGCCAACAAGTGCCAAAGTGAAGGGGATGTGGCGGCCGCAAATAATGGCGTTTGCTCAGTAAATTCTTCTGGGTTGTTTTTAAACGCTTGAATAATCTCTTTGGCTGTTGCTTCGTAGCCGGGTTGAATCAGCAGTATATCAATGCTGGCGCCGCGCTCTGCAGCGGTGGCTGGAATGCCAGCTCGCTGCAGTGCACGCAGTAACTGCTGAGCCTCTTTGTGGTTAGCACTGCTATACAGAGTTTTCACTAACCACTTACCAGCATTTCTGGATACTGCATGGCGAAACTGCTCATGCCACCATCTAGGCTATATACTTCCTGAAAGCCTTGTTCGGCCAAATACTGGCTTGCGCCTTGGCTGCTTACGCCGTGGTAACACACTACTAAAAGTGGGTTCTGAGGCTCTGCTTCGGCAATGAAATCAGCTAGGTTTTCATTGCTTAACTGCACAGCACCGGCAATATGGCCCTGAATGTAAGAGCCGCTATCGCGAATATCTGCAACCTGAACTTGCCGCTCAAACATCAGCTGAACGGCTTGTTCGGAGTTTAAATGACTAAACTGGCTCATTGAATATTAATCCCAATCTAAAATCACTTTGCCTGATTGGCCGGAAAGCATGATATCGAAACCGGTTTGAAACTCATCTACTTTAAAGTGATGGGTTAGAATTGGTGATAAATCCAATCCTGATTGCAGCAAAGCTGCCATTTTGTACCAAGTTTCAAACATTTCGCGGCCATAAATGCCTTTAATCACCAAGCCTTTAAAAATCACTTGATTCCAATCAATTGCCATATCGCCAGGCGGTATGCCCAGCAGCGCAACTTCACCGCCATGGTTCATTGCCGTTAGCATTTGATTAAAGGCGATAGGCACACCGCTCATCTCCAAACCAACATCAAAGCCTTCGGTCATGCCTAGCTCGTTCATTATATCTTGCAAGTTGGTTGTGCTGGTGTTTACCGCGCGAGTAGCACCCATTTGTTCAGCAAGCTCAAGGCGATAATCGTTAATATCGGTAATCACTACGTGGCGAGCACCGGCATGGCGAGCTACTGCTGCTGCCATAATACCGATGGGGCCAGCACCAGTGATCAACACATCTTCACCCACTAAATCAAAGGATAAAGCGGTGTGCACTGCGTTACCAAAGGGATCGAAGATGGCCGCCATATCATCAGAAATTTCATCTGGAATCTTGAATGCATTATCGGCTGGAATAGCTAAGTATTCTGCAAATGCGCCTGCTCGATTTACCCCAACACCTACCGTATTCCGGCATAAATGGCGGCGGCCGGCACGGCAGTTACGGCAATGGCCACAGGTAATGTGGCCTTCACCTGACACGCGGTCGCCTACTTTAAATCCTTTCACCCCATCGCCCACTTCCGCCACGATGCCTACATATTCGTGACCTACGGTCATACCTACCGGAATAGTGTTTTGTGACCACTCATCCCACTTGTAAATATGCACATCGGTACCACAAATAGCGGTTTTCTTTATTTTGATCAGTAAATCGTTGTAGCCGCACTCTGGTTTATCCGTTTCGGTTAACCAAAGGCCTGGTTCTGCTTTTAATTTGGCAAGCGCTTTCATAATGAAACCCACTCTAAAAGAATTTAATTTATTGTATCACACCAAGTTCTTTACCCACGCGGATAAAGGCATCAATGGTTTTATCTAACTGCTCTCGTGTGTGAGCTGCAGACATTTGCGTGCGAATACGCGCTTGCCCTTTTGGCACTACAGGGAACGAGAAGCCCACCACATAAATGCCTTCTTCGAGCATGCGCTCCGCCATTTTTGAGGCTAATTTTGCATCACCTAACATCACTGGAATAATAGCGTGATCGGCGCCGGCGAGGGTGAACCCAGCAGCACTCATGCGCTCACGGAAATAGTTCGAGTTCGCAGTTAATTTTTCGCGCAGTTCATCACCATCGCTAAGCATCTCGAGTACGCGAATTGATGCGGTAACGATCGATGGCGCTAAAGAATTCGAGAATAAGTAGGGGCGTGAACGCTGGCGTAACCAATCCACCACTTCTTTCTTACCCGAGGTAAAACCGCCGGACGCGCCACCAAGTGCCTTACCCAGAGTACCGGTGATAATATCTACGCGGTCCATTACTTGATGATATTCGTGGCTGCCACGGCCCTTTTTGCCAACAAAGCCAACCGCATGAGAATCATCCACCATTACGAGGGCACCGTATTTTTCGGCTAAATCACAAATGCCGGGTAAGTTAGCAATAATACCGTCCATAGAGAACACGCCATCGGTAGCAATTAACTTATGCCGCGCGCCATCGGCTACTGCTTGCTGCAGTTGTTTTTCTAAATCGGCAACATCGTTATTTGCATAGCGATAGCGCTTTGCTTTACATAACCGAACACCATCAATAATGCTGGCATGGTTGAGCGCATCACTAATAATTGCATCTTCTGGGCCTAAAATTGTTTCGAATAAACCGGCATTGGCATCAAAACAAGAAGAATACAAAATGGTATCTTCCATGCCCAAAAACTCGCTAATCTTGCTCTCGAGTGTTTTATGGATATCTTGCGTACCACAGATAAAACGAACAGATGCCACACCAAAACCGTGGCTATCAAGGCCATCCTTAGCCGCTTGAATCAGGGTAGGGTGGTTGGCTAACCCGAGGTAGTTGTTCGCACAAAAGTTCAACACTTTACGGCCGTTAACCTCTATTTCCGAGTATTGTTGGGAAACAATGATGCGCTCATTTTTATATAAGCCCTCGTTTTCTACTTCGGTTAATTGCTCGCTAAGCTGTTGGTATAAATCGTTCTTCATTGTGCTCTCCAAGGTGTAAGCTCTGATGTTCATGCCTTTCGCATACAGCTGCCGCTGTAGCGAGAGTTCAGTGAGCGCCCACCCTTTTTCAGAATTTAAATGCGCAGTTGCCAGTATTTTACGCGTCTGAGCGCTGCTTTGCAGCACTGATTTTAAGATTAAGCTGGAAAAATCAACGATAGACGCTATTGTTGCTATCCGATAGTATTTCCTATTATACACTTCCTTACGTAATTGAGACGCAAAACGCTTATGTACAAACGAGCTATTTATCCAGGAACCTTTGATCCAATAACCAATGGCCATTTCGATCTTATCGAACGTGCGGCAAAGCTTTTCTCTGAGGTAATTGTGGCGGTGGCAGCAAATACGAGTAAGCAACCCTTATTTAGTTTAGAAGAGCGCGTAGCCTTGATTGAACAGATTACCGCAGGCCTAAATAATGTTCGGGTAATTGGCTTTACCGGGCTGCTGGCGGATCTGGCTCGGGAGCAAGAAGCGCATGTGTTATTGCGAGGTTTGCGTGCAGTGGCTGATTTTGAATATGAATTTCAATTAGCGAATATGAATCGGCGTTTAAACCCCGATTTGGAAAGTGTGTTTTTAACTCCCGCAGAAGAGAACTCGTTTATTTCTTCTACTTTAGTGAAAGAAGTTGCCTTACACGGCGGCGCGGTTGACCAATTTACAGATCAACGCGTAGCGCAAGCTTTACGTGCTAGATTTGCGAACAAGCGCGGCTGAATGCCGCGTAGCAGCCTTTTAGGGCTATCTTTGTAGGGCAAAAAAGGCTATTATTCCGCCCGAAAAACAACAGAGGCTGATGTGTATATTTGCATCATTTCTGTGCCGAGCTGCTCGCAGCTTACTTGTCGCCAATTTGAAACTTAACTTTCGTACCCTCAGGAGCCCTTCGCATGACTGATCTGGACTTGAGCCAATATGGCATTACAGACGTCACCGAAATCGTTTATAACCCATCTTACGATCTGCTTTTTGCAGAAGAAACCCGTACTGATCTCGAAGGCTATGAACAAGGACGTATTACTACTACTGGCGCCGTTGCCGTAGACACAGGAATCTTCACTGGCCGCTCACCGAAAGACAAATATATTGTTCGCGATGACACAACACGCGATACAGTGTGGTGGTCTGATCAAGGGAAGAACGATAACAAGCCAATCAGCACGGAAACGTGGAATGAACTCAAAGAATTGGTAACTGCGCAACTTTCGCAAAAACGCCTATTCGTTGTAGACACTTACTGTGGTGCGAATGAAGATACTCGATTAGCCGTACGCTTTATTACCGAAGTGGCTTGGCAAGCTCATTTTGTGAAGAACATGTTTATTCGCCCTAGCGAAGAAGAGCTGAAAACATTCAAACCGGATTTTGTGGTGATGAATGGTGCCAAGTGCACGAACCCGAATTTTGCCGAGCAAGGTTTGAACTCAGAGAACTTTGTAGCCTTTAACCTTACTGAGCGCATGCAGCTTATTGGTGGCACTTGGTATGGTGGGGAAATGAAGAAAGGTATGTTCTCGATGATGAACTACTTTTTGCCATTACAAAATATTGCCTCTATGCATTGTTCTGCCAACGTTGGCGAAGATGGCGATGTTGCTGTGTTCTTCGGCCTATCAGGCACGGGCAAAACTACCTTGTCAACCGATGCGTCACGTAAACTGATTGGTGACGATGAGCATGGTTGGGATGATGATGGCATATTCAACTTTGAGGGTGGTTGTTACGCAAAAACAATCAATCTTTCGGAAGAGAACGAACCAGATATCTACCGCGCTATTCGCCGCGACGCGTTGCTGGAAAACGTAACCGTACGTGATGACGATAGTGTTGATTTTGACGATGGCTCAAAAACAGAGAATACGCGGGTTTCTTATCCGATTTACCACATCGATAACATCGTGAAACCTGTTTCAAAAGCAGGGCATGCGAAGAAAGTTATTTTCTTAACTGCTGATGCATTTGGCGTGTTACCGCCGGTATCGAAACTTACTACCGAGCAGGCGAAATATCATTTCTTGTCTGGGTTTACGGCGAAACTAGCAGGCACAGAGCGTGGTATTACTGAGCCAACACCAACTTTCTC
>NZ_JBLRWZ010000029.1:0-32879 GCF_047920995.1 Aliidiomarina sp. | reverse complement strand
CCAACACCAACTTTCTCTGCATGTTTTGGTGCGGCGTTCCTTAGTTTACACCCTACTAAATACGCAGAAGTTTTGGCGAAGCGTATGGCAGATGCGGGCGCGGAAGCTTACTTAGTGAACACAGGCTGGAACGGCACAGGCAAGCGTATTTCTATTAAAGCAACGCGCGCAATTATTGATGCTATTCTTGATGGTAGCATTGAGCACGCGGAAGTTATTGAGTTGCCATATTTTAATTTAGCGGTTCCACAAGCGCTTCCGGGTGTTGAGGATAGTAGTATCCTAGACCCGCGTAATACTTATGCAGATCCTGCTGAGTGGGATAAAAAGGCACAGGATTTGGCCACTCGTTTCGTGAAGAACTTTGCGAAGTTTACCGATAACGAAGAAGGTAAAGCCTTAGTAGCTGCGGGCCCGCAATTGGGCTAAGCGCTCTAACTACTATTAACTTTGAATGTAAATAAGCCAGCAGATTTGCTGGCTTATTTTTTATCATGATAAATCAACGCGTTAACGTTGAGTGATAACGCAAAGCATTTTTGACCTAAGTGATAAAACTACATACAATTACAACAAAATAATAACAATATGGTTTTTATGTGAAGCAACACCTATACACAGTAAACACCGCTACTATCGCCGCTTTGTACACCATTATCACCGCAGCAATTGTTACCGGTGTGTTGGGTGTAGCCTTGATTATTGCGTTGCCATCTGAGCAACCGCTTACCCAAGTTCTTTCCTTGAATGCATCATTGGTTTCATTTTTTATAGGCGTTGGCCTGTATGCTGCAATTCGTGGTCATCATTTTCTGCGCGCAGGGATGGGAGGCTTGATATTTTTAGCGGCTGCGTATTCGGTGTTCACCAGTACAGGTTTACTCAGTGATATCTATAGCGTTGGAGCTCTCACCTTAAAAGCCAGTTTATATTGGCCACTCACATTAATTGTTCTGGTATTCGGTTTGTGCTTAATGCTGGGCATGTCGGTTGGTAAACGGCGTTTATTATGGCGGTTTGGTGGCTATGTAGCGGTAATTTTTGGTTTATTTTATCTTGTGTTAACTTGGTATAACGGCGCTTATAACTGGTTGGGGCCGCACCCAATGGTGGTGAGCATTAGCGTTCTGTTGTTAACCATGTCTGGTATTGCGCTGTTGCTCGGTTCTTATCATGGTGCAGGGGTTGAGAGTTTACCGAGGCCAGCCTCGTTTGCGGTTATGGTAGTTAGCGTTAGCATCGTGTGCGCCATGTGGTTTGCTTTGGCTAGTTCGGAAGTGCGCCGCATTGAAAGCCAAGTGATTGGCGCTATGCACGAGGCGGTGCAAAAGCGCGAGGCAGTATCATTAGAAAACATAAACTTAATTCAGAGGTTGGCTACGCGCTGGCAATATGTTCCCGAGGAGCAACGCATAGAGTTTTCTAAACTCGATGTGCAGCATTACCAACGTGATCTTCCACAGCTGCTCTCGATTCTGGTTACTGATACTGAGCATGAGTTGGTGTTTGAAGATTATAAAGCCACGGCCACTAGTTATTATTGGATGCTTGGTACACCGGATGTATTGGCTGCATTTAAAGATGCACAAACATTGCCTGTGGTTTTGGTTCCCCATGAGAGTATTCGTGCTGCAGAGCAAACCGTTATTTTGGTGCGCTTGCCATTATTTGCTCGGGATGAGCGTTCCGCCAATGATTTTCAAACTGGCTTGGAGGATCAGCATTACGGCTATGTGGTGGCGATTTTTGATTTCGCTAGTTTTGTGAATCCAATTATGTCGATGAATGAGAAGCTGTTGCATACATACGCTAGCCTCTCTGGCAACTATATGCTGCGCAGTGATGGTGAAGGTACTGAAGTTGAAAAGGTATTTATGCGGCCACCTGCAAGCTTGTACCACTATTCAATACCGATGCAGATTCCGTACGTTGAAGGTGCTGAATTGCACGGGTTCCATGTGGGTAAAGTTGAATTACGTAAAGCTGCAAACCTGTACGTGGTGGTTATTACTGGCGGCCTATTACTCTGTGCATTTCTGGTTATTAGTATAGAGCGTGGGCAAATACTGCGAACCCAGCGCCGCCAATTACAGCTGCAAGCTACCCATGATTCACTCACCGGGTTGGTGAACCGGGTGGTGATCGAAGAACGCTTGCAGCAATTTTGTGAACAGTGTATCTGTAATAAAAACGAGATCGCTGTACTCTTTATTGATTTAGATGGCTTCAAACCAGTAAACGATAGTTTAGGTTTGCAGGTGGGCGATAAACTGTTGCGCGAAACCGCTTTGCGGCTGCAACGTTGTATGCGCAACAATACCTTGGTGGGTCGGTTTGGTGGTGATGAGTTTATTGTGCTCATTCCAGATATTGATAAGAAGCAACCCCTTACCGATTTAGTAAATGAGATTTTATTGGCTATCGCGCAGCCTTATCATATTGAGCAATATCGATTATATCTAACGGCGAGTATAGGCATTACTACCACAAGCCAAAGCCCGATTGATGCCAAACAGCTTATTCAGCATGCTGATATGGCCATGTATCAGGCGAAGCGGCAAGGTAGAAACCATTATCAGTTCTACACAGCAGAGATTAGTGAGCGCTTCCATTCATCGGTAACCTTGCGTAATGAGCTGCAGCATGTACTTGAGCAAGGGGCGCTAAAGCTGTTTTATCAACCGTTGGTGCGCTGCGGTGATCGCAAGATTGTAGGGGTGGAAGCGTTGCTGCGTTGGCAACGAGAAGACGGCAGTTATGTTTCGCCAGCAGAGTTTATTCCTCTTGCCGAAGATACCGGACAAATCATCCCGATTAGTGCTTGGGTAGTGCAGCAAGCCTGTGAAGATGGTATTCGCTTGCAGGAATATGGCGATCTGTCGGTTGCCGTGAACTTATCAGCCGTACAATTTAATCGCGCAAACTTCGTTGAATCACTTACCCACACCCTGAATTTAACGGGATTTTCAGCGCAAAAACTGCATTTAGAACTAACTGAAAGCGTATTAATGGAAGATTCCACGCGGGCGATTAGGTTGTTGGAATCGTTACACAAAAAGAACTTCCATATTTCCATCGACGATTTTGGCACTGGCTTCTCCAGTTTATCCTACCTAAAACGCATGCCAGTAAATATATTGAAGATCGATCGGGCGTTTATTACAGATGTAACCACCGATATTCATGATGCAGCGATAGCAAAATCGATTATACAAATGGCCACTCAGTTAAGTATCGAAGTTACTGCAGAAGGGGTGGAAACTGCTGAGCAGGTGAAGTTTGTAGAGGAATCTGGCTGTCATTATATGCAAGGGTTTTATTTTGCTAAGCCAATGCCACTCGCTGAGTTAATGGCGCTCCTAAATGAGCGTGATAGCTTTTAGGAGCGCACATAACCGGAGTTATTTATAGATGTTCAGCGTGCGCTAACTCGTGCTCTGGAATCCCTTCATTTTGCTCAACTAAGTAGAAGTTCATCCAGCGCATTAAGCGCAATGCATAATCCATCTGTGAAGCAGCGCGGCTATTACCATGCCCTTCGCCGGGATACAGCACTAGGCGCACAGGCACATTGCCGTGTACTTTCAAGTAACGATACAACTCCATCGATTGGCTTGGGTGTACACGGGTATCTTCAGCACCATGCATAATTAAGATAGGTGTACGTGCTTGTTCCGCCCAATAAATAGGGCTGCGCTCTAAATACCATTGCCACTTATCCCACGGGTAGCTGCGAGCATGCACTAAGTGCATTTCGTTAGGAATATCGGTGGTGCCGAATTTCGATAGGTTGTTGGAAATACCAACAAACATAACGCTAGCAGCAAAATGCTCCGTTTGCTTGGTAGCACCCCAAGCCGAAGCGTAACCACCATAGGAACCACCGGTGATACCAACCCGATCAGGATCGGCGAGGCCAATCGTTACTAAATGCTCTTTCGCATCTACGATGTCATCAAATTCTTTGCCAGCATAATCGTTTTGGCCCAGCTTACTAAATTCAACACCGCGGCCAGTGCTGCCACGATAGTTTGGAAAGAAGGTTGCAAAACCTTGCTGTGCAGCAAACCAAGTTGGGCTTGAGTAGCGATCGTTCCAGCCATTGCGAATGTGTGCCTCAGGCCCACCATGAATGTTCATGATTACTGGAACTTGTTGGCCCTCTTGATAATCATGCGGGTACACTAAAATACCTTGCAGCTCTAAACCATCTCGCGCTTCGTGGTTAATTACCACTTGGCGAGGCTGGCGCACATCGGCAAGCCATGGGTTTGAATCGGTTAAACGCGTAAGGCTATTATCGGCATACTTAAATGCCTCTGGCGGATGCGCAGGGCTGTGGCCAATTAGTGTTAATGCACCATCATTGGTAATGCTGGTAATGCGGCTGATAATGCCTTGGCCTTGCTCTATTAGAGTGCGCGTACGGTTGTTACGCAATTGGGTAGCGCGAACTTCGGTTTCTACATTAATATCTGCTAACCAAACCAGTTCGTTATTGCTGCGCCACATAATGTCTTGCACGTGGCCTAGGAAGTTAGGCACTAAATCACGCACGCTACCATCATTCAAATCGCCAATGAATAAGCGGCCAGTAGCAGGATCATGCTGGTCTTCACCACCAATAATGGCTATTTGCGAACCATCGGCAGAAAATGCTGCACGGCCGAGCTTACCGTTAGTACTGAAGCGTACCACTTCTTCACCATCTGCCTTGAAGATCGCATAGCTACTAAGCATCAGGTCGTCATCTACCAGCGTGGTAGGGGCTACGCGTAATAGTAACTGTTCGTGGCCAGGGCGGAACTGTACGGAGTGAACATGCTCATTAATATCTACTAATACTGCAGCTTCATCTCTGTTCTGCGTATCAAGTAACCATACTTGCGTTTTTAGGCTTTGCTCTTCATATACTTGTGCACGAAACCCTTTTTTGGCGAGTTCTTCAGCTTTTTCAGGGCCTTTTTCACGGGCGGTAAAGGCTATCCAACGGCCATCACTACTTTCACTGAAGCCACTAAGGGCAGTATCGTGTTGGAAAAATAAAGTAGATTCACCACCATTTACCGGCACTCGGTAAAGGCTTTGGTGCTTTGCATCTGCTCGGTTGGCAAGATAATAAATGAATTTATTATCAGCGCTAAAGGCGATTTGGCCAATCCGCACGTCTCCGGTTACGAAAGGGATTTCTTCGCCCGCGGCGTTACGCACAAACAGCTCACTATAGGATGCGCCATCGTCATCTTGATAAGGCGTGCGCGCACGAAAACGAGTGAATGCAGTGTAATTCCCATCACTGGAAGTAACAGCTTGAGTAACACGTTGAAAGGTAATTGTTTCTTCTAAGGTGATATCACGCTGTTGAGCTGTTGCTTGGGAAGACGCAGCAAATAACAGGGTAAACACACCGAACCACAAACTAAGTCGGGTCATGGTATTCTCCTTTTGGTTTTTGTAATGCGGTAGCGCCACGCGCAATCATGCGTAGCTCAAGAATAGTATCTTCGGCTAATTCAGCGCGTTCGGTAGCGGATAAATCAAGCGCATCGGCGCCAATGCTGAACACTATACGCACCATTGCATCCGCTTGTAAGCGCGCTAAATGCTCAGGTAATTTTCGTTCGTTTAGAAGGTAATCGGCAAGCTCGGCTTTGAAATGGTCGATCTCGCGGGCGATAGCGAGGCGGAATTCTTTCGAAGTACCACTGTGTTCTTGTAACAACAATCGAAACACCCCGCGGTTGTTGGCAATGAAATCCATAAAGATCTCTACCGAGATGCGTATCACCGAGCCGCCATCGGCCAAGCGTTGTCGTGCTTGCCGCAGCAGTTGGCGCAGAGTAAGCCCACCCTCATCTACTAAGGTAAGGCCAAGCTCATCCATATTTTGAAAGTGGCGATAGAATGAAGTGGGCGCAATATTTGCTTCGCGGGCTACTTCTCGCAGGCTTAAACTGAAAAATGATGTTTGTGGATCCAGTTGGTTCAATGCCGCATTAATTAATGCGCGCCGCGTTTTCTCTTTTTGTTTCGCCCGAATGCCTGTCATGCCGCATTTTCCATCAAATAGGTAATTAACCTTACAATTTATCAGTGAACAGATGTTAGATCAATTTTTGCAAAGCCCCTTGCTTATTTAAGTGATTAAAGCTAAATTCAGCGTACATGTGTTAGCTTAAGTTGTATAAATATGAAAAAACCTCCCATTATTTGGCTGAATACGAGCCTCTTTTCAATCACCTTTCTTGTTGCTGCTATCGGTGTGCCTTGGTACCTGATTAGTGCAGGGTTCAGCTGGAGCTTGTTGATCGCATTTGTCGTGCTTGCTATTTATGCAGGCATCTCTATCACCGCGGGCTATCATCGTTTGTGGTCGCATAGAGCCTATGAGGCTCACTGGAGCGTTCGTTTATTGTTTGCCTTAGGCGGTGCGTTAGCACTACAAAATAGCGCATTGCATTGGTCTTCCGATCATCGGGAGCATCACAAGCACGTAGATCACGATGAGAAAGACCCGTATTCCATTTCCCGCGGATTTTGGTTTGCCCATATCGGTTGGATGCTGCGTGAGTATCATGAGCATCGCTACAACGATTACTCAAACGTGAAAGATTTACAGAAAGATAAAATAGTAATGTGGCAGCACAAGTATTACTTGCCGCTTACACTCTTTATGAACATTGGTGTGCCGTTGATGATTGGCTTTGCCATTGGCCATGTGTGGGGCGCGTTACTATTTGCGGGTTTCTTGCGCATTGTTGTTGGCCACCACACCACATTCTTTATTAACTCATTAGCGCATATTTGGGGCAAACAAACCTATACAGATAAGAACTCAGCGCGGGATAATGGTTTTCTGGCATTCCTTACTTATGGTGAGGGTTACCACAACTTCCATCATATATTCTCGGGCGATTATCGCAATGGCATTCGCTGGTACCATTTCGATCCAAGTAAATGGTTAATTAAAACTTTTGCTTGGTTTGGTTTAGCGAAAAACTTAAAGAAAGCCAAACCTTACCAAATTAAAAAAGCACGTTTAGAAATGGCGATTAAGCGATTAAGTACCCGCCAGTCAACAATGGCACAGCGCTTGCGCGAAAAACTAGAAGCACAGTACGATGCGCTTTTAGAGGATTTACAAGCCCAACTGCGCGTGCAAAATCAACGCCCAGATCGGCAGAGTGATTAATCCTGCCAATACACCATAACCAACTAGCGAAGCCACCAAGCGTGGCTTTAATCCTGCGCTAATCGCTACCGCACCGCCGGTAATCATAAATGGCATGGCTGCTTCAAGTACGGTTACTTGGGCAGCTAATCCACGCCACGAAAACACCATCATTACTGCCAAAGCAATTGCCGGTAACACGAATAGCTTGATCAACATCGCTATCGTGAAAGGTACCGCGTCTTCTTTTAAAATTCGAAAATGTAATTGAAAGCCAACTGCGATCATTACCACCGGTACGAGTGTTGCCGCAAGGGTGCTAATGAGTGTGTGTAGTGTTTCCGGATAGCGTTGCATGCCAAATAAAATAGCGATCACCAGCGCAATAACGGGCGGAAAGGTAAGAAACTTTTTGGCAATAGCACTGGGGCTGGGCTTACTTTGGCCTTCTTCTCGATTGCTGTACATGGCAGCAAACAAGGTGGCAAAAAATGCTAACGCGATAAACGAGCCCAGTTGATCATAGATTACCGCGTAGGGTAGGCCAGCTGAACCAAAAAAGGCCTCTACCATAGGAAAGCCTAAAAACGATGTGTTACCTAAAGGTACAACAATCAGTAATGCGCCGGTAAGTTCGCGCTCCCAGCGCAACAGTTTACTGAACAGCAGCACCAAGCCTACAGAGATAGGAAAAAGCAACCAAGGCACTAATGCAGGAAGCAGCACATCTTGCGTGATTTCAAGATGCGGAAGGTGCAGCAAAATCATTGCTGGCACCGCCACGTTAATTACATATTGGTTTAGTACTTGCCCAGTATTTACCGGCATTACATGGGTGCGTTTCAGCACTAAACCAATCGCCAAATAGGCCAATATCAGCAACATTGCTTCCACAAAGGTACCTTTTCGTTATCGTTTTTTAGCTTTAGCGAAGGCCTCAGCAAAGGCGCTATTAATCGGGGCAGGGTTATTTTGTTTGCTGTTATTGCCGCCGCTTTTCTTGGCACTATGGCTACGTTCTTTGCCTTGCCGAGGCTTAGGGTTGGCAGGTGCGCTAGGAGCATTGGTTGCGGTGCTTGTGGCTGCATCGTTTAAGCGCATGGAAAGTGCGATACGTTTACGCTCAGCATCAACTTCCATCACTTTCACCGATACGATATCACCGGCCTTTACTACCTCATGGGGATCGCTAACAAACTTCTCCGCAAGTGCCGAAATGTGCACTAAACCATCTTGGTGTACGCCCACATCTACAAAGGCGCCAAAGTTAGTTACATTGGTTACTACACCTTCAAGTACCATACCGATCTGTAAATCTTTTAAGGTTTCTACCCCTTCTTTAAACTCGGCAGTTTTAAATTCAGGGCGGGGATCACGGCCGGGCTTCTCTAACTCATGAATGATATCAATCACGGTAGGCACACCGAAATCTTGGTTGATATAATCTTGTGCCTTTAAACCATGTAAAAAGCCTGAATCACCAATGATTTCCGCTACTTTGCGGCTGTTCGTTGCGGCAATTCGCTCCGCTACCGGGTAGGCTTCAGGATGCACTGCAGAACCATCAAGGGGATTTTCACCGCCCATAATGCGTAAAAATCCTGCTGCCTGCTCATAGCTTTTAGGCCCCATGCGCGGTACGGATAAAAATGCTTGCCGATTTTTAAAAGCACCGTTTTGATCGCGGTAATTCACGATATTCTGGGCAAGGTTACGGTTCAACCCGGCCACTCGCGCGAGCAAGGGTACTGAAGCAGTATTGGCATCCACGCCCACGGCGTTTACACAATCCTCTACAACAGCATCTAGGCTTACCGCTAACTGTGATTGGCTCACATCATGTTGGTACTGGCCCACACCGATAGATTTCGGTTCAATTTTTACCAGCTCTGCTAGTGGATCTTGCAACCGGCGAGCGATAGATACAGCGCCACGATACGATACATCAAGCCCCGGAAACTCAAGCGCTGCCAGCTCAGAGGCAGAATATACGGAAGCCCCAGCCTCGTTTACCATGATTTTTGTAAGCGGTAATTCGGGATGTTTTTGCATGATCTCAGCGATTAACTTATCTGTTTCCCGTGAACCTGTGCCGTTACCAATGGCAACTAATTCTACTTTGTGGAGCTTGCATAACGAGGCGAGCGTGCGTAGTGATTTATCCCATTGGTTTTGCGGGGCATGCGGAAAAACTGTGGAGTTTGCCAATAGTTTGCCTGTGCTATCCACTACGGTTGCTTTCACTCCGGTGCGTAGCCCGGGATCTAAACCGAGGGTGATGCGTGGGCCAGCTGGCGCCGCCATCAGCAAATCTTTCATGTTCTTAGCAAATACATCAATGGCAGCAGTTTCTGCTTGTTCACGCAGTTGGCCAATTAAATCGGTTTCCATGCGCGAAAGTATTTTCACGCGCCATGTCCATTGTACGGTTTGTTTGCGCCACATACCCGCAGCGCTATCACCAACATCAAGATTAAAATGATTACTGATTATATCTTCGTATTGGCTAGTGCGAATGCTTTCATCTTGGTGCGGGTCAGCATTTAAGCGCACCTGCAATACGCCTTCGTTGCGGCCACGTAGTAATGCTAATGCTCGATGCGAAGGTACTTTGTGCAGAGGCTCGGCATACGCAAAGTAATCCCGAAACTTCGCACCTTCCTGTTCTTTACCCGGCGCAACAACGGTTTCTAATGCAGCACCATGCCACAGCTTGGCGCGGATCGTTTTTAATAATTGCGCATCTTCTGCAAATTGTTCCATCAGGATGAAGCGCGCGCCCTCGAGCACCGTTTTGCTATCGGCGAAGCCAGCATCTACATTGATGTATTCATTGGCTAGAGCATCTGGATCGCCACTGGTGGTGAGTAATATATCAGCGAGAGGCTGAATGCCTGCTGCAATGGCAATTTGCCCTTTGGTACGGCGTTTCGGCTTATATGGGAGATATAGATCTTCAAGTTCAGTTTTTGATAAGCAAGCATGGATTGCACTACTCAACTCAGGAGTTAGCTTATCTTGGTCTGCGATATTTTTTAAAATAACCGCACGGCGATCTTCGAGATCACGTAAATAGCTTAGCCGCTGTGATAAGTTACGTAGTTGCGTATCATCGAGGCCGCCAGTGGCTTCTTTTCGATAGCGTGCAATGAAAGGAACCGTAGAACCTTCATCAAGAAGTTTTAGAGTAGCGGCAACTTGGGCTTCACGAACCGATAGCTCGTTAGCAATTACTTGGCTTATAGTTAAACGAACAGCAGACATACATCGTTTCCATTTCTGCAGCTGAAACTGCAGTGATAGTTAAAGATAAATTTGCTGCTGATATTAACACGCCAGAAAGCATGGGAGAACTAAGCAATGCACTGGGTGGCGATATAAAAAACGCTTAACCTGTAGAGTACCGTTAAGCGCTTGGCGGGTTGTTCTTTTCTGCTGCTATGCGTAAATAGATTTCTTCGCGGTGAACCGCAACCTCATTTGGCGCATCGATGCCTATTTTTACTTGATTACCGTTTACTGCTAACACAGTAACTTTGATATCATCGTTAATCATTAACGTTTCGCCAACACGGCGGGTAAGAATGAGCATCTATAAATTCCTCAAAAAAAGGAGACAGACCTGTAATCAGGTTCTTCTACTAAGATTATTATATAATATTGATTATTAGTTAATATTACTATGATTTTATATCAATAAAATGAGAATTTCACTCGATCATAGCGGATATTCGTAGCACATGTTAACAGAAACCTTAACAATGCGACAAGATGCGTCGCAGTTGAGATGAGTAAAGAATGAAAACTAATTTAATTACAGCGGCAGGATATACTCAACTTAAACAAGAGTTTGATCATCTGTGGAAAACGGAACGCCCTGAAACAACAAAGAAAGTTGCTTGGGCGGCAAGTTTGGGCGACCGCTCTGAGAATGCTGATTATAAATATAACAAGCAGCTTCTGCGGCAAATTGACCGACGCCTGCGGTTTTTACGTAAACGTTTAGAAGATGTACAGGTAATAAGCCATTCAGCCCAGCAGAATGGTCGAGTTTTTTTTGGCGCATGGGTTGAGGTAGAAAGCCTTGATGGCGATAAAAAAACCTTACGGATTGTGGGGCCAGATGAAATTTATCATCGCAATGATTACATATCGATTGATTCACCGATGGCGCGGGCGTTATTAAAGAAAGAAGTTGATGATGAGGCTATGGTGAAAACACCAAGCGGTATGAAGGTATGGTTAATTAATAAAATCTGGTATGAAAAAGATTAGCACTTTGTAGCAACTAACGCTAAGCGGTATAGTTGTTTTACGATAAGTGAGTTGCGCATGGTTGCTTGGTGCATGAATAATACAGCATGCGTTAGAGCCTCATGAAATAAAAGAGCATAGCCAAATAAGAAAGGAATAATAATGGCTGAAGTAGACGATAAGATACTTGTTGTTGATGATGATGCGCGTTTGCGGGCATTGCTTGAGCGTTATTTGCAAGAGCAAGGGTATGCAGTGCGCAGCGCTGGCGAAGCCGAGCAGATGGACAGATTGTTATTACGGGAACGGTTTCACCTGATGGTTTTAGACCTGATGTTGCCGGGTGAAGATGGCCTATCGATCTGTAAACGCTTACGCGAAGCAGGCAATAATATACCGATTATTATGCTCACAGCGAAAGGCAGTGAGATGGATAGAATTCATGGCCTAGAGCTCGGTGCTGATGATTATCTCGCCAAGCCATTTAATCCGCGAGAACTGCTGGCGCGAGTAAAGGCAGTACTGAAACGCCAGCAACGGGAAGTGCCTGGAGCGCCTACGGCAGAAAGTGATGATGTGTGCTTTGGTGATTTTCTTTTTAATACATCTACCCGAGAGTTACGCAAAGGCGATCAATTATTACCGCTAACTAGTGGCGAATTCGCCGTATTAAAAGCCTTAGTGAAGCATGCAAGAGAACCATTATCACGCGACAAGCTGATGCACTTAGCGCGGGGTAGAGATTACAGCGCACTGGAACGAAGTATTGATGTGCAGGTTTCACGGTTACGCCGAATGATTGAAACAGATGCCTCTAAGCCTCGCTATATTCAAACGGTTTGGGGCTTGGGCTACGTATTTGTTCCAGACGGCCAAGCGGCCCAATAAGGTTTTAGCGAATGAAATGGATGTTCCCGCGCACAGCTTTTTCTCGAACAATGCTGCTGATTGCAACGGTATTACTGCTGAACCTATTTTTAACCTACTTGGTAATCACCATTTATGTAGTGAAGCCAGGGGTAAGCCAACTTAGTTATTTAATTGCGCGCCACACCTTAGTAGCGCAATGGGTGAATCAACAAGACGATGAGCACATACAAACCCGCTTTGCTGAGTTAAGTGGGGTAGAATCGTTCACTTATGAGGAAGCGGAACAACGTGGTTTATTGCAAGCTACGCCGTATCTATTTTTATCAGAAATGGTGTACAGCACGTTAGGCGAGCAAGCCGACGTGCGTGTGGGTACTCAAGATAGAATGTATATTTGGGTGCAAACGCCGAGCAACCCAAGCTGGTTACGGGTACCTTTGGCTTATATTGATGAAGGCCGTTTCTCGCCACTCATTTTGTTTTTATTGTTAATCGGCCTTATTAGTGTTGCTGGCGCGGCTTGGTTTGCGCGCTCCTTGAATAGGCCATTACAACAATTACGTTATGCTGCCGAGCAAATGGTGGATGGCGAGCTACCGCAACACCTACCAGAGCGCGGTGCCAGTGAATTACAAGCCGTTACCCGCGCATTTAACCGTATGACCCGCAGTATGAGCCATGTTGATGATGATCGCGCCTTATTGCTGGCGGGTATTTCGCATGATGTACGAACCCCCTTAACCCGTATTCGCTTAGCCGCAGAACTGATGAACCCAACTGATCCGTTAGTGGAAGGTATTATTAGTGATATCGATGATTTGAACAGCATTCTTGCTCAGTTCAGCGATTTTGCCCGTGCGAGCGAGCGAGTGGGTTTTGAGTTTTGCAACCTAAACGAATTAATTGAAGATGTGGTAAACGCGGCGCAGTATGTGGATAAGAATTTAATTCAGTTGAACTTGGCGCCGATACCCGATATTGAGTTACAGCCTATTGCCGTGAAACGCATTATTGCCAATTTGATTGTGAACGCTAAACGCTATGGTAGTGAACCTTTCACCATTACTAGCGGTGCTAGCTTCGATGAGGAGCATGTTTGGTTTAGTGTGCGCGATCACGGTAAGGGTATTCCAGAAGCTCAAATTGATGCGATGTTTGAGCCGTTTACGCGCGGCAACACAGCCCGCAGTGAGGAAGGTACAGGGTTAGGTTTAGCTATTGTAAAACGGTTTGCGCAAATGCACCGAGGTAAAATAGAAGCCCGCAATGAACCAACCGGCGGGCTTAATATTAAAGTTACCTTTCCTCGGTATCCTATTGCCCAGGAGCTAAGCGATTAAGACCATTTAATGCGGCTACTCGGTAGGCTTCGGCCATGGTGGGGTAATTGAAGGTGGTATTCACAAAATACTCAATGGTATTGCCCGCGCCTTTTTGTTCCATGATCGCTTGGCCGATATGAACAATTTCTGAGGCGCGTTCCCCGAAACAATGTACCCCAAGCAGTTCCTTGGTATCACGATTAAACAGCAGCTTTAAGCTACCCACCATGGTATCCGCGATCTGGGCTCGTGCCAAATGTTTGAACTGGGCGCGGCCCACTTCATAAGGCACATTTGCTGCCGTAAGCTCCTCTTCTGTAGCACCCACAGAACTAATTTCCGGAATGGTGTAGATGCCCGTGGGAATATCAGAAACTAGTTTATTATCGCACTCGCCATCAATTAGAGCAGTGGCGGCAAAGCGCCCTTGATCATAGGCTGCGCTCGCTAAACTGGGGTAACCAATAATGTCGCCTACCGCATAAATGTGCGGCACATGAGTACGATAGTTTTCATCTACCTCAAGCTGGCCGCGATGGTTGGGTGTAAGCCCTACCGCATCGAGATTTAGTTTTTCCACATTGCCTGAACGGCCATTAGCAAAGAGCAGACAATCGGCAAAAATACGTTTACCTGAATTGGTTTCTAACACCACACCATCTTCGCGGCCGGTAATACTGGCAAAATCTTCGTTGTGGCGAATCACTACACCGTTATTGCGTAGGTGATAGCTTAGCGCATCGGAAAATTCGGTATCTAAAAATGAAAGCAATCGCTCACGCATGTTTACTAAATCAACTTTCACGCCCAAGCCACGGAAAATACTCGCGTATTCACAGCCGATTACGCCCGCGCCAAAAATAATAATACTCTTAGGATCATGCTTGAGCGATAGCACTTTATCGGAATCGTAAATGCGTGGATGATCGAAATCTACATTCGGCGGATGATAAGGCCGAGAGCCCGTGGCGATCACGAAATTATCGGCCCGAATAGTTTCAATAGAACCATCCGGATGTTGCACTTCCATGCGATGCTCATCTAAAAAGCGGGCGATACCATGAATCACCGTTACTGAATTGCGTTCATAAAACGAACTTCTCAGCTTTACCTGTTTGCGAATCGCGGATTCTGCATAATCGAGTATTTCCGAGAACATCAACCGATGTGGCATTTGTTGGCGTGAGAATAACGGGCTAGCATTGTACTCAATTAAACGGCTTACGGCGTGCCGCAATGCTTTTGAAGGAATAGTGCCCCAGTGAGTGCAGCCCCCGCCGAGCTTACGTTCGGCCTCAATAATAGCCACTTTCTGCCCACGCTTTGCCAGCATCATAGCGGCACCTTCGCCGCCAGGACCAGAGCCAATAACTACTGAATCAAAATGATGTTGTGCTGCCATGGTTTTCCTCATACTGAATATAATCACGCATAAACGAAATGCTCAGTGCTTATCTTAACTTATTGCGCCTTGGCATTGAATGGTAGTGCTAGCTCGGTGAAGGAACTAATAGCCATATGCCGTGAGAATTTTTTTGCAGCAAGCCCGCTATCAGGGTTGGCAATACCAACGGTGTGCTGAATACCAAACTCGCGCGCACTATCAAGAATATGTTCGCCATCATCAATAAACAGGGTGCGTTTGGGATCGAAAGGAAACTCGGCTTGTAATCCTTGCCATAGCTCTTGGAACTCTTTGCAATAACCAAATTGATGAGTAGAAAACTGCTGCGGGCATAGTTGCTGCAGCGGAACATGCTTATTTTTCAATGCTAAAGCATCTGGGTGAGCATTAGTAATTAACGCCACATCTTTTTCTGCCTGCTGCAAGCCTTGCAAAAAAGCACTGGTATCGGGGCGCATCACAATCAGGTTGGCTGTACGATTTTTTAGCTCGCGAATGGGTAGTGCCAGTTTTTGTTCCCAGTAATCTAAGCAATACCAATTGAGGGTGCCGGCCACTTTTTTGAATTCATTTTGCAGCCATAACTCTGCTTCACTCACGCTGATTTGGTGGTGCTCAGCAAAGTGTAATTTTAACGCTTCATTCCAGAAGTGATTATCATAACGCAAATCGAGCAGGGTGCCGTCCATATCAAGTAATACAGTATCAATGTTAGACCAATCAAGCATGGGCTTTCCCCGTTTATAAGTTCGTAGTATGGTTAGGGTGTTAGAACGTAACTTTTGGTATCTGCATGTCATCGAAACCACTGCAAGAAAAGCAAGTTCCCACTATCCTTTCGCGAAAGATTGTAGCGAAAAGTAGGCTGCTTCGCATTGAAGCAATTGATTTAAAGTTTAGCAATGGTGAATTACGCCAGTATGAACGCATGCAAGGCAGCGGGCGTGGCTCGGTATTAGTGGTTCCTATGCTAGATGATAACACCATGTTACTGGTGCGCGAATACGCTGCCGGTCTGCATAACTATCAGTTAGGGTTTCCTAAGGGCTTAATTGATCCAGGCGAAACCGCTCAAGAAGCAGCTGTTCGCGAGCTAAAGGAAGAAATTGGTTACGGTGCGCACGAGCTTATCGAATTGAAATCAGTATCTATGGCGCCCGCTTTTTTCTCAGCCAGCATGACCCTCTTTATTGGTGAAAACCTCTACGCAGAAAAGCTTGCGGGAGATGAACCTGAGCCTCTCGAAATTGTGCCTTGGTCGGTTAGTAAAATCGATGAATTGTTAGCGCAAGATGATTTTACCGAAGCGCGCAGTGTGGCGGCATTACTGCTGATGCAGCGGTGGCTACAACGGAAAAAATCTGCTGCAGCTGCAACTTCGGCAACAGTTCGATAAGGGGGCAATTATGAATTACAGCGATCTCATCAGCCCACTTAGCGATATCGCGTTGGAAACTGCTGCCCTATTGTTGCAAGAGTATGAGCAGGGCGATTTTACTACTTTCGCAAAAATAGATGATTCACCGGTAACTTCTGCTGATTATGCAGCCAGCGATTTGTTGGTAAAGCGCTTGCAAAAGCTTACCCCCGATTTGCCAGTACTCTCTGAAGAAGCGATTCAGCCTTGGCAAGTTCGCCGTAATTGGCAACGCTATTGGCTGGTGGATCCATTGGATGGCACACAAGAATTTGTAGCGGGTAGTGGTGATTTTGCGGTAAGTATTGCGCTTATCGAGAACGGCATGCCAGTGCTAGGAATGATTGCTTGGCCCACCGAAAATAAATTGTATTATGCGGTTCATCAAGCAGGCGCTTTTCGCGTAGCGGCAAATAAGGTGGAGCAAATCCACGTTCGGCAACTGCGCAACCCGCAAACAGATCCGCTTGTAGTAGCCTTAAGTAGGCGCCAACCAGAGGCGCGCATACTCAGCCGATATGATTCGGTGCAACCATTAGAGATTATTCATACCGGCAGTTGCGCATTGAAATCCGCGCTAGTGGCTGAGGGTAGTGCCGATGTTTTTCTTCGCATCGGGCCAACCGGAGAATGGGATACAGGCGCTGCTGAAGTATTAGTGAAAGAGGCCGGCGGGCAATTGGTTGATGTGCATTTCCAACCCTTGGGATACAACCAAACTGCGGATACCGGCAATCCGGATTTTATAGTGTTAGGCGATCCTGCTGTTGATTGGCGCCGCGTGTTTCCGGCACCGCTAAAGTAGAGGTTTTTTGCTCACTATTGCTCACTATTGCTCATTCTTTCTCATTAGCGCTTTACGGCAATTAAAACTCGTTGCGAGTAACGATATTTACCGATTCATGTAGCTCTGAATACACAACTTTTGCATCGCCATTTTCTAGTTGCCGGCGTACATCCTGCACTTTGTCGGCTAAGCTTTTTTCTACTTCGCCATAATCGGTTCCTTCCCGTAACACATAGAACTCAATTAACTGAGTAAGCGTATCTGGCTCGATTTCTCGGTATGGGATTTCCATTTCTCACCTTTTTTTAACATTCAGTTACAAATAAACCACACATAATGCTGCCAATGCATTGCGCGATGTAGTTTAGACGAGAATAATAGCTACTTCACAACAAATAATAGCAATTAAAGTAAGTAATTATTACCACCACCACAACAGGATGCCTATGTTTACGCTAAAAGCAGCGATTGCTGCCACCAAAACCATACGAGCAGTAGCGCTCGTGCTAACGGCAGGTGTGCTACTGGCAGGCTGTCAGCCTTCGCCAGTACCCGAGGCCGAAACTGTAGATCCACTACACGTATTTATTAGCCCCAACGATAGCCGTGAATACCGTGCTTTAGAGCTTGAGAACGGCATTCGTATCGTATTGGTAAGCGATGCCCAAGCTGAGAAATCAGGCGCCGCACTGGCGGTAGCCGTGGGCAGCATGCAAAATCCCGATGAGCAGCTAGGGTTGGCGCACTATCTTGAGCATATGTTGTTCTTGGGTACAGAGAAGTACCCAGACCCTGATGAATATGGTGAATTCATGGCGCAGCATGGTGGTATGCACAATGCTTATACTGCGGATGATCACACCAATTACATGCTTGAAGTGAACAATGATGCGTTGCCAGAAGCTTTAGATCGATTCGCTGATTTCTTTAAAGCACCGAAGTTTTACCCTGAATATGCAGAAAAAGAAGTAAATGCGGTAGATTCTGAGTGGAGCATGCGCAGAGCTTCAGATGGCTTTATCTTATTTGCCTTGAATAATATTTTGCTGAACCCAGAGCATCCTATTGCGCGCTTCCGGATTGGTAACAATGAAACGCTTTCAGATAAAGAAGGCAGCAAGTTACACGATGAAATGCTGGCGTTTTATGAGCGCTATTACTCTGCTAATTTAATGACCGCGAGTATTGTAAGTAATCGTTCATTAGATGAGCTTGAGCTACTTGCTCGTGAAGCCTTTGCGGATATTCCAAATCATAATGCAGAAGTGCCAAGTATTGATGTGCCGGCAGCTACCGCAGAACAACTACAGCAAAAAATTTACTACCAGCCGCAAATGGAAATGCGCCAGGTAATGCTCGATTTTACCATCGAGAACAATATGGAAGATTATTTAGCCCAACCGAATCGTTTAGTTGCGCATTTGATTAACTCGGAAATGCCAGGCACACCTGCGGCACTGTTCCGCGAACTTGGCTGGATTGAAGGCTTAGGTGCCGGTGCTAGCGCAAATGCCTATGGCAATGCTGGCCGCTTTCAAATTGCGGTAACTTTAACCGAAGCAGGCATGCAACATCGCGATACCATCGTAGGCGTATTGTTGAGCTACATTGCACAAATTCGTGAGCAGGGCATTGATAAAGCCTACCATGAAGAACTCGCCACGGTTCTGCACAACGAGTTCACCTTCTTGCGCCGCACGGGTGCGTTTAATTACGCTACGTCGTTAGCAGCGAACCTGCTGTATTATCCATTCAATCATGTGATTGATCACGCGTATCGGTTAGAAGAATATAATCCTGCCAAGGTAGATCGGGTGCTGGCGCAATTAACCACCGACAACTTGCGGGTATGGTTTGTTTCTCCGCAAGAAGAAACCGATCAAGAAATGTACTTTTTCGATGGCAATTACCGTGTAGATCCGATTAGCGCGGAAGATTATGCCAACTGGCAAACTGCGGCGAGTGATTACATCGTTACTCTGCCTTCAGCAAATACCTTATTCCCAGAGGATTTATCGTTGGTTGCCGAACCGGTGCATGGTAAACCGCAGCAAATTTTCAATGAAAATGGTGTTTCGGTGTGGTTAAAGCGCAGTGATCGTTTTGCTGAGCCACGTGCTGAAGTAACAGTACAAATGTTCCAGCCTACGTTTGCGCTTACCTTAGAAGAGCGGGTGGCGCTGCAGGTGTTAATGGATACCTTTAATTTATCGCAGCAAGCGTTAGCGCGCGAGGCTTCGATTGCTGGTACTGGCTTTCGTTTATCAGCAAATAACGGCTTAACCCTCCGGCTAAGTGGTTTTAATGATAAGCAAGGGCAGTTAGCGGAGCGAGTACTTAATAGCTTCGCAGGGTTTGAACCATCGCCGAATGCGATTGCACAATCGGTAGATAGATTACGCCGTAGCATTCAAAATCAGCGCCTGCAGTTCCCCGTACAGCAGCTATTTCCGGCGTTTAACCAAATTATGCGCTTACCAACGGCTGGCTATCAAGAACAGCTCGCCGCGCTAAATGAAGTAAACCAAGATGTGCTATTGGAACTGCGTGATAGCCTATTAGTTGGTAATTTGGTGCGAGCTTTTGCCTTTGGTAATTACAGTGATGCCGATGCGATTGCATTAGCACAACGAGTAGCAGAGCAAGTGGGTGTGGATGCAACGGTGGAATATGCCCGAGCTCCCATTGTAGAACCAACTGCACAGTTGCGTTTAACTTGGAACGATAACCTAACCCTGGAAGATACAGCAATTCTTGATGTTTGGTTAAGCCCTGAGAAAACCACTTTACAGCGGGCGCACGTAATGATGCTCGAAGAAATGATGCATAATCGCTTCTTTACCGAACTGCGTACCGAAGATCAACTTGGTTATGCAGTTGGGGTTACACGCATTAATCTTGATGATTATTCGGGCGTAGGTTTTTACATTCAAAGTCCAGTGCAAGGCCCTGCATACCTACTGGAGCGCTTCGAGCAGTTCCGCATAGATTATGCAGAACGCATTAGTAACTTAACGGAAGAAGAATTTGCGCAAGTGCGTACCAGTGTACTAACCGATTTGTTACAGCCACCGTCAACCTTGGCGCAAGAAGCTGGCCGTTATAGTGGTGATTGGGCAAATGAGCGCTATGAATTTAATAGCCAAGAGCAATTAGCTGATGCATTGCGCGGTATAACTTTGCTAGACGTACAGCGCTTTTACCAGAGCATGATTCTTGATGGTGGGGGAGCGCGTGTGTTAATTCAAATGCGTGGTTCTAAGTTTGCTGAGGAAGAGTTTGGGGTGCTCGAGGGTGCTACCCTTATTAATGATTTATCTGCTTGGAGCGCAGCGCAAGCTACAAACTAAGATCTTGCGAATATAGCGTTGCTAGCGCAGCGCTTTGGGTAAGCACTTCCTTATAGGAGCAGGCAAGCATAGTAGTTAACTATGCCATCTGCATAGCAAAAAACCGCTGGAACACATGCAGTGCTCCCGCGGTTTTTTATTCGCTATCTTGCAGTTGTTCGCTGAGTTCGAACCAATCTAGCTCGAGTTGCTCTTGTGCAGATTTCAGTTGCGCCTGTTCTTGCAGAACCTTGGCCAAGCGTTCTTTATTTTCGCTTTGGTACAAATCGGTATCAAGCAGCTCGTTTTCAATTTTATGCATTCGCGCTTCTGCTTTTTCCATCGCGGCTTCAGTTTTCTTCAGCTTATCTCGCAACGGCTTAAGCTGCTGGCGCTGTTGCGCGGCGGCTTGGCGCTGGGCTTTGCGATTTTGCAGTGAATCGGCATTATTGGCACTGCTCTCGTTGCTGTTATTATCCCGCAGCTCTGCCTTGATCAGCGCGGCTTGCTCTTCTAACCAGCGCGAGTAATCATCTAAATCACCTTTAAAGGCATCTACTTGATGGTGCGCTACCAAATAATAATCATCCACGGTGGCTCGCAAGAAGTGCCGATCATGCGAAACAATTACCATGGCCCCACTGAATTCTTGTAGCGCTTGAATCAGCGCTTCGCGCATATCCAAATCGAGATGGTTAGTAGGCTCATCTAGGAGTAATAAATTCGGTTTTTGATAAATCAATAAGGCCAATACTAAGCGTGCTTTTTCACCACCAGAAAAAGGGCCTACGGGCGCATAAGCGCGATCACCGGTGAAACCGAAGCGGCCCAAATAATCGCGTAAGCTTTGCTCAGAAGCTTTTGGATCGATGCGATACAAATGGGTAACCGGGTTGTCTTGCAAACTCAAGGTATCTAACTGGTGCTGGGCGAAGTACCCGATTACTAACCCTGGGCTTACTTGGCGTAATCCATGTTGGGGTGGCAACTCACCAGCCAGCATTTTCATTAAGGTTGATTTACCAGCACCGTTGCGGCCAAGCAAACCGATACGGCTACCGGGCACTAAATTTAAATGCACTTTCTGCAGAATAATAGTTTGTTCACCCGCACTGCTGTAGCCCGCTTGAATATCATCGAGTTGAATAAGAGGGTTAGGTAGTTTGCTGGGTTCTGGAAAATGCAAATCAAAGGGTTCTTCATCACCCAGTGGCGCCGTTGCGGTAAGCCGCTCTAATGCCTTTAAGCGGCTTTGTGCTTGGCGAGCTTTGGTTGCTTGGGCGCGAAAACGATCAACGAAACTTTGTAGATGCGCGCGTTGCTGCTGCTCTTTTGCATACTGTTGCGCTTGCTGCGCTCGGCGCTCACTGCGCTGGCGCTGAAAGCTACTATAATCACCGCTATAGCATTGGGTGGTTTGGCGCTCGATATGGATAATATTATTTACTACACCATCCAAAAATTCGCGATCATGGGAGATTACGATTACCGTGCCCTCAAAGCGTTTCAACCAGCTTTCTAACCAAACAATGGCATCTAAATCCAGGTGATTGGTGGGCTCATCTAGCAATAGCAGATCGGCGCGGGCAATGAGTACTTGCGCTAAATTCAACCGCATCCGCCAACCACCTGAGAAACTTTTTACCGGTGCATCCAGTTGCGCTTGGCTAAAGCCTAAGCCCGCCATTAGCGTGGCCGCCCGAGCAGAAATCTGATAGCCACCAATGGTATCTAGTTTGCCATGCAGCACCGCAATCGCATTACCATCACCTTTTGCTTCAGCCTCATCCAATTGTTGGCGAATCGCCGTATACTCAGCATCACCGGAAATTACGTAGGCACGAGCAGGCGTATCGAGCGCAGGGGTTTCTTGCGCTACACTGGCCATGCGCCAACCGTTGGGCACATGCAGTTGGCCATCATCTTCTTTGATTTCACCGCGTAATAACGCGAACAAAGATGATTTACCAGCGCCATTGGCGCCTACCAAGCCTACTCGTTGGCCAGGGAAAATGCTAAACTGTGCTGCCTTTAATAGCTGATGGCCACCACGAATAAGGCTTAAGTTGTCGGCTTGAATCATAACTGCGGATAAGCTCCAAGTATTGCTGAGTATTTCTGGTTCAACCCATGAGGGCGCTTATGATACCTGAGAATAGCGCTCGCACCCAAATAGGAAAATGTATGGCACGCACACGTAAGCGGTTTATTTCTGGGGCGGTATGCCCGCATTGCAAAGCAACGGATTCGATGATGGTGTATATCGAAGATGAGCAAGAGCATGTAACTTGCGTTGAATGCGATTACACCATGAGTGAAGCCGATATGCAGAAAGATGATAGCGGCAAAAAAAGCTCGAATGTAAGCCGTGATCAAGTAATTGGGGTATTCAAACCTTAAGCATCACGGGGTAACCCTTTCTCAACTACCCGCACCAAGCGCTGGTTTTGCCGCTGTGATGCGTTTTTGCCTTGAACACTGCTGCCTTGAACATTCGTGCTTACTTGCTCTAGCGCCCAATCAATGTGCACGGCAATTAGTTCGGTAGTGCTGCGGCGGCGGTTGTTTAATGCCGTGATGATTGCGTTTGTTGCTTCGGCGTTGTGCTCCGCACTTACATGAGCCAATGCATTGCCCAGTGCTATCGCTAAGTTACGTTGCCAGCGTTCATAGCCGATGCGGCGAATAGGCGAGCCTTCGGTGTGTTTTAGAAACTCGCTTTCTGACCAACTCCATAAATCCAAAAGCTCAGGCGTATGCAGCTTGTGTCGGGGGAGAAAATCATTTTCCGGCGTTGGGGTAGCATAACGGTTCCACGGGCATACTAATTGGCAATCATCACAGCCATAAATACGATTGCCCATCGGTTTGCGGAATTCTTCAGGAATAATCCCGCCATATTCAATGGTGAGGTAACTAATACAGCGCCTTCCATCTACCACATAGGGCTCAACAATAGCTTGGGTTGGGCAAATCGTAATGCAGGCGGTACAGGTTCCGCATTGTTCAGGCTGCGGTTGATCTACTGGCAGTGGTAAGTTAATCAACAACTCCCCTAAAAAGAACCACGAACCATCTTCTGCATTCAATAAGAGGGTGTGTTTGCCGGTCCAGCCTAACCCTGCTTTTTCTGCCAAAGGGCGCTCAAGAATAGGGGCAGAATCTACAAAAGGGCGAAAATCAGCAGTAAGGCCATACTCTGCTTGATGCTCTGCCACGTGGGCACTAATTTTATCGCCCAGTTGTTTTAAGCGCTTGCGTAATACCTTGTGATAATCACGGCCCAACGCATAGCGGCTTACAAACCCGAGTTGTGGCTGTTTTAGCACCTCGGCAAAACGGGCGCCTTCGGGTAAGTAATTCATGCGCACACAAATTGCCCGCACACTGCCTGGATGCAGTTCAGCAGGCCGAGCACGCAGCATGCCATGCCGTTCCATGTAATCCATTTCGCCGTGATATTGCTTATCTAGCCACTCTTGTAAGGATTTTTCATGTTTCGATAAATCGAGATCGCTAATGCCCACTTGCTGGAAACCCAGTTCGCGGCCCCACTGCTTAATTTTTTCCACTAAACCTTGGTAGTTTGCTGTCATTTTTACTCAAATTTATCGTATGCTGAGGTAGCGCTAAGAATTTAATTTTACCTGCCGAGGATAATTACCGTGCACTCATGGATTACACAGAGCATACCACAGCAGCTTTATACACCGGAACAAGTTCGCGAGTTTGAACCTGAAGCGGCAGCTCGTGCTGGGGTTAGTATGTGGCAGCTCATGCAACGTGCCGGAGAAGCGGCTTGGCAATGTTTACAGCAGTGTACTAACAACACCCAGCCGCGTATCGCTGTATTATGTGGGCCGGGAAATAACGGTGGTGATGGCTACTTGCTGGCGTGCCATGCGTTGGAGGCAGGGTATCAGGTGCGGGTGTTTGCCCATGGTGAGCCCCGTTCCGAGGATGGCCAACGCGCGCTGCAAAGGTGGCTATCGCTGGGTGGGCAAATTGAGCCCCTTATGGAGTGGGCTGAGCATGAACCCGATTGGGTAGTTGATGCATTGCTTGGTACTGGCTTGAATAGCGCTATTCGTGGTGAAATTCGGGAGTGCATAGAGGCGCTTAATGAAGCAAGTTTACTGGTATTGGCGATTGATGTGCCCAGCGGCCTAAATGCCAACACCGGCACCATAATGGGTGTTGCGGTAAAAGCGAGCTGCACCGTTACCATGGTGGCGATGAAAAAAGGCTTAACTACGGCAATGGCAGCCGATTGCATTGGCACATTGTTTTACGCTGATTTGGGTATTCAGCGCGAGTTTCGTTTACTTACGGAACCTTCTGCCTGGCTATTACACAAAGAACAAATAGCCCATCAATTAACACCGCGAGCCAAGGTGTGCCAGAAGGGTAACTTTGGCCATGTGTTAGTAATAGGCGGCAGTGCTGGCATGGCGGGAGCGGCGCGCATGGCAGCCACAGCAGCAATGCGCAGTGGCGCTGGCAAAGTAAGCGTGGTGTGTGAGCCGGGTGAAGAAGCCTTAGTGGGTATGCAGCCCGAGCTTATGGTGCGCGGTTTAGCAGCAGATACGCCGGCCGCAGAGGCCTTACTAGAACAAGCTACGGTGATTGCCATTGGCCCAGGGCTTGGCCAAAGTGCTTGGGGTAAACTTTGGTGGCAACGATTTTGTTTGCGCAGCCAAGATAAGCCAGTTGCAGCGGTAATTGATGCAGATGGATTAAACTTATTAGCTCAACAATTGGCACGAGGAGAAGAGCTACCCGTGGCCGAAGGTGCGGTGTATACGCCGCATCCAGGTGAGGCCGCGCGCTTGCTACAGTGCAGCATTGCAGATATTGAGCAGGATCGCTGGTTAGCGGCGGCCACGTTGCAAGAATTATTATCCGGTACGGTGGTATTAAAGGGCGCAGGTAGTATTATTAGTGGGCCTTCGGCAACAGCGGTGAATACCTTTGGCACGCCTGCATTAGCGAGTGCTGGTATGGGTGATGTGTTAACCGGTATTATTGCTGGCTTGCTAGCGCAACAACAGGCTTTGCTGATTGAAGCAGAGAGCGCCGCACAAACAGGTGTTATGATCCATAGCTTAGCTGCTGAGCAAGCGGCTAATGGCCATTGCCGAGGGGTGCTAGCGAGCGATGTTATCGAGCACATTCGTACTTGGGTGAATCCCGAATAATTTTTACAGGATATCGATTAAGCGCATGAGTAGTATGCAAAACACGCCACCGGCACGCACTACAATTCAGCAAACATTACTAGATGAAGAGGCTACCATTGCGCTGGGTGCAAGCTTGGCTGTAGCCTGTAGCGAACCAACGGTAATTTACCTGCGCGGTGATTTGGGTGCTGGGAAAACCACCTTTAGCCGTGGTTTTGTGCAAGCGCTTGGCCATGATGGGGCAGTAAAAAGCCCAACTTATACGTTAGTTGAACCTTATGAGCTTGCTAACTGGCGAGTGTATCATTTTGATTTATATCGCTTAGCAGACCCAGAAGAGCTTGAATTTATGGGAATTCGTGATTATTTTGGGAACGATAGTTTGTGCCTGGTTGAATGGCCCGAACGTGGTGCTGGCATATTGCCACAGGCCGATATTGTAATAACTCTTAGACCTGCCGAAAGTGGGCGTTCAGCTACGTTAGTAGCCTTTAGTGAAGTTGGGGATGCGTTATTAAAACAACTGTAGTACATGGATGGTGCAAACGAATGTATCAAGTGGTGCTTTTGCTAATTGTTAGCATGAGCTTGTTTGGCGTGAATGCGTTTGCCCAATCAATCAACCAAGTACGCGTTGCGCCGTCTGCAGATAAAACACGTATAGTGTTCGATTTATCTGCAGAGCCTACATATACCTATTTCACCATATTTGATAATGCGCCGTACCGCTTGGTGATTGATTTTCATAACACCACCAATAGGGTAGATTTAGCCGGGGTAGATGTGCGCTCGGATGTGGTGCGCGTGGTTCGCCCAAGCGGGCCGCCTCGGCCAGGAACAAGCCGAGTGGTAGTTGAACTCAGCGGCCCTATTACACCAGAAATTTTTGCTTTAGGGCCAGCAGGCAGCGCAGGCCATCGGTTAGTAGTAGATATTGCCGGAGCCACTAACGTAACCCAAGCAGCACCAACTCGAACGGCACCAACAGTACCCGCACCGGATAGTACGCCTCGCGTTCCGCGTACGCTGGATTCTGTGCCGATTAGGCCATTAGTGGTGGTGATTGATGCTGGCCATGGCGGCCGAGATCCTGGTTCAATTGGCCCTGCAGGCACCCAAGAAAAGCATGTAACTTTAGCGGTGGCACGTAAATTGGCCGCACGCATTAATGCCGATCCAGGAATGCGTGCTGTGCTTACTCGCACAGGTGATCAATCGGTATCGTTGGCGCAACGCACCAGTATTGGCCGCCGCGAGCGTGCTGATTTCTTTGTGAGCTTGCATGCCGATGCGTTTACCTCTTCACAACCACGAGGAGCCTCCGTATGGGTGCTTTCGCAACGGCGCTCTGATACTGAACTTGGTAGAGCACTGGAAAATAAAGAACGTTTAAGTGAAGAGCTGATTGATGTGGAGCACATTCTCCAAGACGCAGATGACGATCCGTATTTAAACCGAGCAATGTTAGATATGTTCCGCGATAACTCGATGGCTGATGGCTACGAAGCTGCGCAAATTATTTTAGCGGAGCTGGGTAAAGTAACTCGCTTACATCGAAACCGCCCGGAAGGTGCCAGCTTTGGTGTTTTAAGTGCGCTACGTACGCCTTCGGTATTAGTTGAGCTTGGTTTTATCTCCAATCCGCATAAAGAACGTTTATTAATTAATAATCAGCATCAAGATCGTTTGGCAAATGCGCTTTACATGGGGATTCGGGAGTTCTTTATTCGTAACCCGGTAGCCGGTACTTCACTTGCGGAACTGCGGTTACAAACCCATGTGGTAGCGCGGGGCGAATCACTTTCGGTAATCGCTCAACGCTATGGCGTAAGTGTAGATGCGATCGTGCAGCATAATAATTTGCGCAGCACCACAATTCGGGTTGGTCAGCGTCTCGAAATCCCAATGGGAAGGTAACTCATGCCCATTCAATTGTTACCGCCGCAGTTAGCAAACCAGATTGCGGCCGGCGAAGTTGTAGAGCGGCCAGCTTCTGTTGTAAAGGAGTTGGTGGAAAACTGCATTGATGCTGGCGCCACAGAAGTTCGTATTGATATTGAGAAAGGTGGCGCGCGCAGAATCCGCATTCGTGATAATGGCAGTGGCATCGGCAAAGATGAGCTCACACTCGCGCTGAGCCGCCATGCTACCAGCAAAATTTCCACGCTTGATGATTTAGAGGCGATCGCCAGCCTTGGCTTTCGTGGCGAAGCTTTAGCCAGTATTAGCTCTGTAGCGCGCTTGCGCTTAACCTCTAAGCCAGCGGGCCAGAATGAGGCATGGCAAGCTTGGTGCGAAGGTCGGGATATGAGCGTGCAATTAGAGCCGGCTGCGCATCCGAATGGCACCACAGTAGATGTAGAAGATTTATTTTTTAATACGCCCGCGCGGCGTAAGTTTCTGCGTACGGAGAAAACCGAATTCGCGCATATTGATGAAGTAGTGCGCCGAATCGCCTTAGCCTGCCCGGATATCGATATCCAACTAAGCCATAATCAGCAAATGCTGCGCAACTACCGGGTGGCAAATACCGAGCAAAAGGTAGCTCAGCGATTGCAGCAAATCGCCGGCAAACGGTTTAGTGAGGAAGCGCTTTACTTGCAAACTAAGGGCTTGGAAACTAAGAGCTCAGATATGGCACACATCGAGCTGAACTTACATGGGTGGATTGCACCTCCTAGTGCCTGTAGGCACCAAGGCGATGTGCAGTACATGTATGTGAACGGCCGCATGATGAAAGATAAACTGCTAAATCATGCAGTGCGCCAAGCCTATGCGGAAAGCCTACCGGATGATAAACAAGCCACATTTGTGCTGTACATAGAGCTTCCTGCGCACGAGGTAGATGTAAATGTGCACCCAGCCAAACATGAAGTGCGTTTTCATCAAGCGCGGCAGGTGCATGATTTTGTGCTCGCTGCTTTACGCAATGCGCTCGCACCTTATGTTCGTGAACAGCAGCAAGCCCAGCACAATTATCGCTATCAGGCGCTAATACCAAATAATGATGCGGCACAATATCAAGCGGCCGAAGCAAATTTTACTAATCCTGCGCAGAATTTTGCTAACGATATACATAAAGCCAGTAATGCAGTTAATGCGCTCAACACCGAACAGCAGCCGCAAGCTTGCGCTAATGTGGGCATTCTTCCCGGCGCAGGCGAGCAACTCGCTTGGCAGCAATTAAGCCTACTGCAAAATCGTTGGCTATTGATTAAAGGGGCAAATAACGAACCGAGCGCGCAACTAGAGAAACTCTATGTACTCGATTTGCAGAGAGCACAGCAGCAGATACTCAGCCAACGTATTCGCCAACAATTAATTACAGGCCTTGCTGGCCAACCACTATTGTTGCCGGTGCAACTGCAAATCAGTACAGCGCTACTAAAATTACCTATGCATGTGTATAGCCAGCTAGGCTTGCTTTTGGTGCAGGGCAAAACCACGCAACAACACCGCGAAATAACCGTGCAACAGGTGCCAAGTATGTTGCGAAACAGCAATATTAGCGCGCTACTACCGCAACTACTGGAACAACTAACTGCGCTATGGCAGCAGGCAGATACCACGGCGGAATCTGCCCAAGGCTTTATTGATCAGGTAATAGGCTCCGCATTACCCAATTGGCTAGCAGCACAGGCGGTTCAGTTACGGTATACGGAACAGGATGCAAAACAATTATGGCAGCAGATTAAGCAGATTCCGCAATGGCAGCAGTTGCTAAACGAAATTGATTGGCAAGCCAACCTAAGCGAAAACAAATCAATTTCCACCAAGAGTGGTAGCCAATGAATGCAGCACTAGTAGAACATTTACAGCAGGGAGTGATTTGCCTCAGCGGGCCCACTGCTGCGGGTAAAACCGCTTTAGCTATGGCGCTTGCGAAGCAGTTTCCGGTTGAGTTGGTTAGTGTGGATTCAGCACTAATTTATCGCGAAATGGATATTGGTACAGCAAAGCCAACGCGCGAGGAGCTAGAAACCTGCCCTCATCATTTAATTAATATTTGCGATCCTGCCGAGATATACTCTGCAGCTAATTTTCGCACCGATGCATTGCGGCTGATTAACAGCATTCGAGAGCGCGGCAATATACCGCTCTTGGTGGGCGGAACTATGCTTTACTATCGAGCCCTCTTAGCGGGTTTATCGGCATTGCCAGCAGCAGATCCTGAGGTACGCAAGCAATTGCAAGATGATGCGGAGCGGCAAGGTTGGTTAGCCTTGCATGAGCGCCTCCAAAAAATAGATGCCGTTGCGGCGAAAAGAATACATCCGAATGATCCACAACGCCTGTTGCGCGCGTTAGAGGTATTTGCCATTAGCGGCAAATCGCTAACGGAATTAACCCAGCGTCAACAACCCGGGTTACCACGACCTACTTGGCAAATTGCCGTGGCGCCACCAGAACGAAGCCAATTGCATGAGAATATCGCTAAACGGTTTCATATGATGATTGCTGCTGGTTTTGAGCAAGAGGTAGTAGCATTACGGGCGCGGGGAGATTTGCATCTTGATTTACCGTCTATGCGCTGTGTTGGCTATCGGCAAATGTGGCAATATCTAGATGGTGAAATGAGCCACGAAGAAATGATTGAGCGAGCAATTATTGCTACTCGCCAGTTAGCGAAACGGCAAATAACCTGGTTACGTTCGTGGCGTGGCCTCACGTGGTTAAACCCGTTGCAAGATGATATTAACGAGCAAGCAATAGCAGCGCTTTCGGCAGATCCACTAGCACCAGAAGCGTGGTTACCTGATTAACTTACGCACTTGATTTTTTGTTTGTTTAAGAATTTCACTGCGAATGCCGATACTCATTGTAAGTGATTGGACTAAAATTTAAATTTGCTGCTACACTAACTTGTATTCGCAGCGTTTTGTACCCATATAGTGTTTAACTATGTGTAAGTGAGAATGCGAATTTGCATGGAAAGCGGAGCAATATTTAGGTAATGGCGGCCGCAACAATACTAATAACATAAAGGAGCCAAACCATGGCGAAAGGGCAAACCTTACAAGACCCTTTTTTGAACGCGCTGCGTCGGGAAAGAATACCGGTTTCGATTTACTTGGTGAATGGTATTAAGTTGCAGGGGCAAGTTGAATCGTTTGATCAATTTGTTGTGCTACTGAAAAATACGGTTAGCCAAATGGTGTATAAACATGCGATCTCTACAGTGGTTCCGGCACGCACGCCAAGCCAATATCCGCCAACGAATGGTACTGAAGATATCGAATAATACACTGTTCAAAAGCGAACAGTGAAGGAGCGGCTTGCTTGTTTGAGCGGTATGAAGGTGGCGAGCAGGCCGTGTTGGTTCATGTGGAATTTCCAAATGAATCGGCACGGGAAGATCTCGAAGAATTAAAATTATTAGTTTCCTCGGCAGGTGTTGAATCCGTTGGTGTGATTACCACCTCACGACATTCCCCGGATGCACGGCTATTTATTGGCTCGGGTAAAACCGAAGAAGTAGCAGCATTAGTGCAAGCAACAGGCGCTGAGATTGTTATTTTCAATCATCGGCTTTCGCCTTCGCAAGAGCGTAATATCGAACGTGAAGTGAAATGCCGAGTGCTGGATCGTACCGGGCTGATCTTAGATATTTTCGCGCAACGGGCGCGCACCCATGAGGGTAAGCTGCAAGTTGAACTTGCGCAATTGCGGCATATTTCTACGCGATTAATTCGCGGCTGGACTCACTTAGAGCGGCAAAAAGGTGGTATTGGCTTACGTGGCCCGGGTGAAACCCAGCTCGAAACCGATCGCCGATTAATTCGTGGGCGCATCAAAAACATTCTTGCGCGCTTAGAAAAAGTATCCAAACAACGAGAGCAGGGGCGTAGAAGCCGGCAACGTGCAGAAATTCCAACGTTGGCCTTGGTGGGCTATACCAACGCGGGCAAATCAACCCTATTTAATCGCTTAACCGGTAGTGACGTGTATGCGGCAGATCAGTTGTTCGCTACGCTCGATCCAACCTTACGCAAGTACGAATTGCCCGATGTAGGGGCGGTTATTCTTGCCGATACAGTGGGCTTCATTCGCCATTTGCCCCATGATTTAGTGGCCGCTTTTAAAGCAACCTTGCAAGAAACCCGTGATGCAGAGCTACTCCTGCATGTTATGGATTGCCACGATGAGCGCATGCTGGAAAACCGGTTCGAAGTTGATAAAGTGCTCACCGAAATAGCCGCTAGCGAAGTTCCGCAATTATTAGTAATGAATAAAGTAGATTTAGTAGCCGATCTTACCCCGCGAATTATTCGCGATGATGAGGGCAAACCCACGGAAGTATGGCTTTCTGCGCAAACAGGTGCAGGAATTGATCTGCTGCGAGAAGCGCTGCATGATCTGCTGGTATCTAAACTAATGATTGAAACCCTGAGGTTGAGCCCAAATCAAGGTAAGTTACGTAGTAAGTTATACGCGCTTCAGTGTGTTACGGAAGAGCATCCACAGAAAGACGGAGATGTGCTAGTATCAGTGCGTGTTCCTGTCGTAGAATGGCAGCGATTACTGAAAGAATATGGCGATGGGTTAACCAACAGTTTGTGTTAGGCTATTGCACGAATTTAAACAAAAGAGCATTTGCTGGAGTTATCAATGGCCTGGAATCAACCGGGAAATAGTGGCAAAGATAAAGATCCATGGGGAAATAAACCTCAAGGTGGTAGAGATCAGGGGCCACCTGATCTTGATGAAGCTTTGCGCAATATCATGGGCAAGTTAGGGCTTGGCGGCAAAGGCGGCCAAGGTGGTAGCAGTGGAAGTGGCGCCGGTATACCAAAAAAAGTAGTGGGCTTAGTGCTCGGCTTAGTGGTTGTGATTTGGTTTATCGCCGGCTTTTACACTGTGAAAGAAGCAGAACGTGGTGTAGTACTCCGCTTTGGCGCGTACCATGCTGAAGTAGGCTCAGGCTTACATTGGCGTCCTGTATTCATTGATCAAGTAACCAACGTTGATGTGAACAACGTTCGCTCGCAACAAACTGCAGGTTTCATGCTTACCGAAGATGAAAACGTAGTGCGGGTAGAGCTAGCAGTTCAATATCGCGTAATGAATGCACGTGCTTATCTGTACAATGTTGAAGCACCAGATTCGAGCTTATCGCAGATTACTGATAGTGCATTACGTTTCG
>NZ_JBLRWZ010000028.1:0-35234 GCF_047920995.1 Aliidiomarina sp. | reverse complement strand
CTGCCGAGGAATTGCGGTTTGTAAAGGCGGTGGCGCAGGGGCTTATGGATGTTCGCGAGGGCAACACCGTATCGTTGGAGGACGCCAAGAACACGCTGGACATAAAGTAAGTGGAATTACGCATCGCACAGTCCGCTCTTGAGGACTTGCAGGCTATTCAGGAATATTACAAAGAGCGAGATGTGGCCCATATCGGTGATGATTTCGTGGCTGCGCTCTTGGGGCATAGCGAAATGCTTCAGCGCCACCCTGATGCCGGCCGTATTGTTCCTGAATTCAACCTGGATGATATCCGCGAATTGATTCACGCGCCATTTCGAGTTGTCTATCTCAGGCAAGCTAAAGAGGTTGTGCTCATACGAGTCTGGCGAAGTGAGCGGCAGCTTAAATTACCTGTAAACGAAACCCTACGCACTGATTCAGCCCTACGGTGATCCAACCACCTCTAAAATGGTTAATGTAGGGTTACATTTTTAAGAAAGAACCATTCTTATAGCTTGGAGGCACCATGAAAAAAGTACTGATATTTGTTACCAATCACGCCACATTGGGTGAAACCAAAGAAGAGAATGGCACTTTCTCGCCGGAATTAACCCATGCGCTGCATGTGTTCTTGGAGGCTGGGTTTGATTATGATTTGGTATCCATCAAGGGTGGTAAAGCACCAGTGTATGGCACGGATATTGAAGATGATGCGGTGAACGCAAAAATATTAGCCAACGAAACGTTCCAGCAGCGCATTAACAACACGATTCCGGCAGCGGATATTGATGTAAATGATTATGCGGGTATTTTTTATCCGGGTGGTTTTGGTTTGTTATCCGATTTGGCCACGAACGAAGCGGTAGCGAAAATGAGTGCGCAGCATTATGAGCAAGGCGGCGTGTTGGCTGCGGTATGCCATGGGCCAGCAGGTTTATTACCGATTACGCTGAGCAATGGTGAAAAATTGTTAGCTGATAAAACCGTTACCGGCTTTACCCGCGAAGAAGAAGTAGATTACGGTACGATTGATAATATCCCATTCTTACTGGAAGAATCGCTGGCACGAGCTGCAAAGCAGTTCCGCAAGGGCCAACCTTGGGGTGAGTTAGTGGTAGAAGATAACCGCGTGATTACAGGGCAGAACCCTGCCAGCGCCCACGCTGTTGCGGTAGCGTTGGTGAAGCACTTGTTATAAAAAGTGCTGTAACTAAGCTTGATATGAAAATGCCCTCTTCGGAGGGCATTTTCGTGCGCGAGTAAGCAATATAAAGAAAAGTTAACATTTAACAGCCCTTATAGGCACTATTAAGTAATAAATAGCTTTTAAAAGCCTTTAAATAATCTTTTACTTTTATTAAATTGCATACCTTAAATAGTCTGCTAAACTCTAAATATAGTTTTAAAAGCCATAAAAGGTATCTTATATGGGCTCGAAAGATATTCCAGCTCTTATTGGCCAAAGAGTGAAGCAATACCGGCTGAATCAGGATTTAACTCAAGAAGATGTAGCAACCTTAGCGAACATCTCTTTAAATGCGGTTAAATCTGCAGAAAGTGGCAGAAGCACTTTGCCCACCTATGTGGCTATTCTGCAAGCATTAGGGCATATCGATAACTTACTCGCGGCTTTCCCTGATGAGGGTGTTTCGCCTGTGCAATTACTAAAGAGTAGCACCAAGCAAAAGAAACGGGCGAGCGGTAAAACCCGTGTGCAGCCGGCTGGAAATAAGGAGCTGGATTGGTGATCAATACAGTTGAAGTGAGATATAAAGGAGAGCCTGTTGGGGCCTTAAGTTACAATAAAGGCGATACTGCAGCGCGGTTCGAATATTTCCCCGAATTTGTGCAGAAAAACATTCCTCTTGCGCCTTTAACGATGCCCGCCGAGAAGGGCAGAATCTACTCATTTCCGGGGTTAAACTGGGATACCTTTCGGGGGTTGCCGGGCATGTTGGCAGATTCATTGCCAGATGATTTTGGCAATGCGGTACTTAACCAATGGTTAGCTCAGCAGCCGGAACGAACAGAACCATTGAACCCGCTTGAGAGGCTTCAATACACCGGTGAGCGAGGTATGGGTGCGCTGGAGTATCACCCAGCGAGGCCTCGAAAAACCATGCCAAAGAACCAAGACATTGAGCTGGAGGGCTTGATGAAACTGGCTCAGGAAGTGTTAGATGCTAGAAAGGGATTTCGCCAGCACACTCATTTCGATGATGAGGAAGATAAAGCAATGATGCAGGCGCTGTTGGCTGTTGGCACTAGCGCTGGCGGAGCAAGGCCGAAAGCGGTATTAGCATTTAATGAAGATTTTAATAAGGTTCTTTCGGGCCAAGGTAAGGTTCCCGAGGGATTCGATCATTACTTGTTAAAGTTCGATGGCGTAAAGGAACGAGATCCTGCGCAGCAAACCTTTGGTGATCCGCTTGGCTATGGCGCTATGGAGTACGTTTATTATCAGATGGCAACCCGTGCTGGCATGCACATGATGCCATGCTACTTACTTAACGAAGGTAGCCGGCGGCACTTTGTAACGAAACGTTTTGATAGAGTAGGTAACGAGAAGAAGCATGTGCAAACGCTTACGGCTATTAAGCACGTGAATTATCATGATATTGGTTCTTTCTCTTACGAAGAGCTATTTCAGGTAGCTCGCCAGCTGCGGTTGCCGCGAGAAGATGCCATTGAGCTGTTCCGCCGCATGGTGTTCAACCATGTAGCAACCAACCATGATGATCACTCGAAAAACTTTGCGTTTATGTTGGCAGATACGCAGTGGCGGTTAAGCCCAGCGTACGATGTTGCGTTTAGCTATAAACCCGGAAATCCATGGGTAGAGCAACATTGGATGTCGTTAAATGGTAAGCGCAGCAAGCATTCGCGAGCCGATTTGTATGCGTTAGCGGACGTACATTTAGCAAAAGTGCCACGAGAAGAAATTGATGCGATTATTGATGAGGTGATTAATGCGGTGTTTCAATGGCGTGAGTTAGCCGCTAAACACGAGGTTCCAACAGCGCTGGCAACTTCAATCGAAAAGCATCTGCAGTTAGATGCGTTTCGATAAATGGCTACCACTTTACAGCCAATAGGCTATGCTAATCGCGTAGGATTTATCGAATAACAATGGAATTTTCGAGCTTATGGCTGTTGATATACAAGCGCTTGCTCCCAAGCTTATTAATCTAATGCTAGATACTGTGTTTGTAGTGGATAGCGAGAATCGTATCGTGTTTGTAAGTGATGCCTGTGAAACATTACTAGGTTATAGGGCGAACGAACTTGTGGGTGCTGTAATTACAAACTATATGCACCCAGACGATTTAGAAGCCTCGAAGGCCTCAATTCAGCGCGTGATGAATGGCAAACCGCACATTGATTTTCGCAATCGCTATATTCGCAAGGATGGCGAAATTGTGCATATTCTTTGGTCTGCTCGTTGGTATGAAGAAGAACAGGTGCGTGTGGGTGTGGCTCGCGATGTTACGGCGCTGCGGCAAGCGGAAGAAGAGTTACGTTTTCTGGCCCATCACGATCCCCTTACTGAACTTACTAACCGTGCGCTGTTTCATGATCGCCTAAAATCGGCTTTGCGTGCGGCTCGCCGCCAGCAAACAGAGATTGCACTGCTGTTTATTGATATCAATGATTTCAAAGACATTAACGATGAACACGGGCACTCGATGGGCGATAAGGTGTTGTACACCATTGCGCGGCGCCTAGAGGCTTGTGTGCGAGAATCGGATACAGTGGCACGGATGGGGGGCGATGAATTTACCATTTTGTTAACCGGCCTTCACGCGAGCGGCGGTTTCGCAAATAATAATTTAGAGGGTGATGCAGAACAGAGTATGGTGGCGAAAATGGTAGCGCATATTAGTGCGGCTATCGCGAAGCCTTTGGGCCCCGAGTTTGGTGATTTGCGCATGCCATCGTGCAGTATTGGTGTGGCCGTGTATCCTGAGCACGGCGAAGATGCCGATACTTTGCTTAGCCATGCCGATAGCAATATGTATGCAATTAAGCGCAACCGCGTGGGAGTAGCATAACCATGTTGCGCTCTATGCTGCCCTGGTTGTTGTTGGCGCTGGCATTATTTTCGGCTTACCACGTAATAAAACCTATGCCTGCTGGGTTAAACTTTGAGGGGCCGCCGCGCAGTGCTACCGATGTTGAGTTTCTGGCCGATAGAACATATCTCGATTCCGAAGGCGAGCGGTACATTGAGCAAGAGATATTCGATACGGTGTTGAGCATGATTGCTGATGCTAGGCGGTTGGTGCTCATTGATATGTTCTTGTTCAATGATTTTCAGGGGGAGGTGCCGGAAACCCACCGGGCGCTTTCTTGGGAGCTAACCGAAGCGCTGATTGCGCAGAAGCGGCAGTTTCCAGAAATGGAAATAAGGGTGATTTCTGATCCACTGAATACGCTTTATGGGGGCAAGCCTTTGCCTCACTTTACCCAGTTGGCCGCTGCTGGCATACCCGTTACCCTTACCGACCATACTGCGCTGCGCGATAGTAATCCGCTGTATTCGGGGTTTTGGCGGATATTTGTTCGCCCGTTTGGCAATCGTGAAGCCGATACCCTAGCGAATCCGTTTGGAGAGGGCCGAGTATCGGCACGCAGTTATTTGGCATTACTGAATTTTAAGGCCAACCACCGCAAGGTGATTATTGCCGATAGTGGAGATAAGCTAGGTGCCTTGGTTACTTCGGCAAACCCGCATGATGGTAGCAGCGCGCACAGCAACGTGGCGCTGCGCTTTACCGGTGCCGCAGCTTGGGATTTATTGGCCAGTGAAAAGGCAGTGTTAGCGTTCTCAGGTGGTGAGATACCGGTCATCATTTCGCAACCTGCAACTGCTAGTGTTGCGAGCCTGTTGGGAGAACCAACGCTGCAAGTAGTAACCGAGCGAGCGGTGGAACGAGCTTTGTTAGCCATGATCAATGCAGCGCAGGCGGGTGAACGCATTGATATGGCGGCATTTTACCTATCGGATCGCCATATTATACGTGCGCTTAAGGATGCAGCTCAGCGTGGAGTTTTGGTGCGGGTGTTGCTTGATCCCGCTAAAGAAGCATTTGGCCGTGAGAAAAATGGTGTACCGAATCGGCCTGTTGGCTATGCGTTGAAGCGGGCGGGCGTAGAGGTACGTTGGTGTGCCACTCGGGGTGAACAGTGCCATTCGAAGTGGGTGCTGCACCAAGATTTGCATGGCCAGGCAACGATGCTTTTGGGCTCTACAAACTTCACCCGGCGGAACTTGCGCAACTTCAATTTAGAAACGAGTGTGGTGCTGCGAGGCCCCATTGGGTTTACTGCATTGTGGCAAGGTTCGCAATGGTTTGATGATCAGTGGTACAACCGTGATGGCGCGATGTACAGCGTAGACTATAGTACTTTTGCCGATGAACGGCTGCGCCGCCGCATACAATACCGGATAATGGAAGCTACCGGTTTAAGCACGTTTTAGCGATAGGTCTTTGTTCTAATTAACAAAGGGCACCACATGCAACAAATTCCATTTAAAGAAGCGTTAGCCGTTTGGTTTCGTATTGGCTTACTTAGTTTTGGTGGGCCCGCGGGGCAAATTGCCTTAATGCACCGTATTATCGTAGATGAAAAAAAGTGGTTGCCTGAAAATCGCTTTTTACATGCGCTGAACTACTGCATGCTGCTGCCTGGGCCTGAAGCACAGCAATTGGCTACCTATGTGGGTTGGCTATTGCATGGGGTGCGCGGCGGTGTTGTGGCGGGAGTGCTGTTTATATTGCCCGGCGCGCTGGCGATCTTTTTGCTCACTTGGGCCTATGTGGCGCTGGGTGATTTAACCCTTACTGAAGGGGTATTCTTTGGTTTAAAAGCCGCGGTGCTTGCCATTGTGGCGCAAGCGTTGTGGCGTATTGGCCAGCGTGCACTAACTGGGATATTAAAACCGGCGTTAGCGGTGGCGGGCTTTTTGGCGCTATTCGTTTTTAGTGTACCGTTCCCCATAGTGGTGTTAGGTGCAGGTGTTATTGGCTTTGCGGTAGCCAAGCATTTAGCCGCCAACGGCGCGGCGCAAGAACCGAGTGAAACGATTGAAACGGTATATCGGCCTGGCACGAAACGCGCTGCGCTTATTAGCTTTGTGCTGTGGATTGCTACCATCGGGATTTTGTTGCTGGCGCTGGGCCCAGATAACGTGTTTTCCCAAATGGCAGTGTTCTTCTCCACCATGGCCACTGTTACCTTTGGCGGCGCTTACGCAGTGTTGGCCTATGTTGCCCAACAAGGCGTAGAACATTATCAATGGCTGCAACCGGGCGAAATGCTAGAGGGTTTAGGGCTAGCTGAAACCACCCCCGGGCCGCTTATCTTAGTAACGCAATTTGTCGGATTTTTGGCGGCATATCGCGAAGCTAACATGATATCGCCGCTATTCGCAGCATTTTTAGGCGCACTACTTACCACTTGGGTTACTTTTTTACCCTGTTTTTTGTGGATATTTGCGGGCGCGCCTTACGTAGAAAAACTTCGGAATAACCAAGCAATTTCTTCTGCACTGGCCGCGATTACTGCGGTAGTGGTGGGGGTTATTGCTAATCTAGCGCTATGGTTTGCAGTATCTGCGCTGTTCTCAGAGCAATTCACCGTATCGGGTTATGGCGCAAACATGCGCTTGCCATACCTGTATTCTGTAGATTGGCCGCTGTTAACATTGTCTGCGATTGCCTTTATTGCGGTATTCCGCTTAAAGCTAGGCGTACTATCGCTCATTGGCAGTATGGCCGGGCTTGGCGTGTTGTGGGTGCTTTTCGCGGGCTAACAACAATGCGGCAAGAGCGCTGTAGAAAATGAGTACATGAATCGATAGCTGGTGTGCAGCAAAACGCGCAATTCTTGCCGCTTACTGCTATAATCGCGGCGTTTTTAGTTGCTGAATGAGAGCTGTATTCATGACCAACATCGCCAAAATGAAGATAGTTGCCCAAACCCGTTTGCCTACGCCGTTTGCCGAGTTTACCTTGGTAGGCTTTGAAGACCCAAAGGGTAAAGAGCATGTTGCATTGGTGCTTGGTGATATTACTACCGAAGAGCCAGTGCTGGCGCGGGTGCACTCAGAGTGCCTAACCGGTGATGCATTATTCAGCCAACGCTGCGATTGCGGGCCTCAACTAGAAGCGGCAATGCGCAAAATAGCCAAAGAAGGCCGAGGCATTATTGTGTATTTGCGCCAAGAAGGCCGGGGTATTGGCCTGCTCAACAAAATTCGTGCCTACGCAGAGCAAGATAAAGGCTTAGATACCGTAGAAGCTAATGAAATTCTTGGCTTTGTGGCCGATGCGCGCGAGTACGATATTGCCGCCGGCATGCTTGCCGAATTGGGTGTGCAATCTATTTCGTTAATGACCAATAACCCGAAAAAACTTGAGAAGCTTGCTGAGTGCGGCGTAAAAGTAGTAGAGCGGATACCGCACATTACCGAAGGTACGCCCCATAACGAGTATTACCTCGCTACAAAATCGAAGAAATTCGGCCACATGATGTAATTTGCGGTCAAAGTACCTGAAAACACGCTTCCACGGCTTTACGAACCCGCCCTAATAGCTATAAACTGATGGCGTTTGTAACATTCTTATTACATCAATCAGGCGGAAGCGCAGATGAAAAAAATTACCTTAGTGGCAGCCAGCGTTGCCATAGCACTGGGTTTGGTGGCTTGCTCACCAGCCGAGCAAACGCAAAATAATTATCAATCAAGTGAACAAGCCCAAGATCAATACGAGCAGCAACAGCTTACTTCTGGCTTAATGTTGGAAGATTTCGACATGACAGTGCGTCCACAAGACGATTTATTCATGTTCGTAAATGGCACTTGGTACAACAACACAGAAATCCCTTCAGATCGTGCAACCTACGGCGCTTTCAATATTCTTGCTGAAGAAAATGAAAAACGTTTACGCGGCATTATTGAAGATGCAGCCGCTACTTCAGCAGCGCACGGCACCAACGAGCAGAAAATCGGTGATTTCTACGCTAGTTTCATGAATGAAGAGCGCATTGAAGAACTTGGTATCACACCAATTCAATCGATGCTCGATCGTGTTGCTGGTATTTCTAGCCACGAAGAACTCACCACCACTATGGCATCTATGCGCCGTGATGGTTTAGGTGGCCCTTTCAGCTTCTATATTTCTACCGATGCGCGTAACCCAGAAATCTACGCTCTGCACCTGAGCCAATCAGGCTTGGGCTTACCGGATCGCGATTACTACTTCCGCGATAGCGATGATTTTGCAAACATTCGCCAAGAGTACATTAAGTACCTAACTGCAATGCTTACCGAAGCAGGCCATGATGAGCCAGAAGCCGCAGCGCAACGGGTATATGATTTAGAGCATGAACTAGCAGGCCATCACTGGACCCGCCTAGAAATCCGTGACGCCGAAGCACGCTATAACAAAATGACCATCGATGAACTACGCGCATTAATGGGCGATATTAATTATGATGCTGTTGCAGAAATAGCTGGTATTTCAGCAGCCGAATACGTAATTGTAAACACCCCTTCATACATTGAAGCGCTTGGTGAGTTGTACAGCCAAACCGATTTACAAACTTGGCAAGATTACTTGCAAGTGCGCCTTATGGGTACTTTTGCATCACGCTTGCACAGCCGTGTAGCCGATATCCAATTTGATTTCTACTCAACTACTCTAAGCGGCACACCAGAGCAGCAAGAGCGCTGGAAGCGTGGCGTACAGGCTACCAACGGCGCCTTAGGTGAAGTACTTGGGCAAGAATATGTGGCTCGCTATTTCCCACCAGAAGCGAAAGCACGCATGGGTGAGTTGATCGATAACTTGCTTGAGGCAATGGAAGAATCGATCGAAGAGCTCGAGTGGATGACTGCAGATACGAAAGTAAAAGCACTGGAAAAACTAGCTAACTTCACGCCAAAAATAGGTTACCCAGATAAGTGGAAAGATTATTCGGCCGTAACCATTGCTGCAGATGATTTGATTGGCAATACCATTCGGGTAACGAACTTCAACTACGATGACAATATCGCTGATTTAGGCCAACCTGTAGATCGCGATCGTTGGGGCATGACGCCACAAACGGTAAATGCTTATTACAGCCCAACCGCGAACGAAATTGTATTCCCAGCAGGTATTTTACAACCGCCATTCTTCGATATGAACGCAGATGATGCCGTAAACTACGGCGGCATCGGTGCCGTAATTGGCCATGAAATCGGCCACGGTTTCGATGATCAAGGTTCACGTTATGATGGTACAGGTAATCTCCGTAATTGGTGGACCGAGCAAGATCGTGAACAATTCGAAGCGAAAGCAAATGTTCTGGTAGAGCAATACTCGCAGTTCGAACCACTACCGGGCATGAACGTAGATGGACGAATATCGCTAGGCGAGAATATTGGTGATCACGTTGGTTTGTTAAGCGCCTACCGTGCTTACCAAAAATCGCTAGAAGGCGACACTTCACCTGTAATGGATGGCTTCACCGGTGAACAACGTTTCTTCATTAGTTGGGCACAAATCTGGAAAATCAAGTTCCGTGATGACGCTATGCGTGCACAATTGGCCCGCGGGCCACATTCTCCAGGTAAATACCGTGCCCTCGGCGCTCCGCGCAACATCCCAGGCTTTTACGAAGCGTTTGATGTGCAAGAAGGTGATGGAATGTATTTACCAGAGAACGAACGCGTAATCCTTTGGTAGGAAGCTTCTAAATATGAGTAGTAAAGCGCTGGCTTAGGCCGGCGCTTTTTTTATCTGCTTAAATCAAGCAAGCAACGTAAACCACAAGGTGCGAGCGCATAGCAGGCAGGCGAATAGAAACACCAGTAAGCCCAGTAGGTTTTGTTTTTGATTGTTGCGGTATTGCCCCATGCTGCGGTGGTTTACCGCAAGCAGCAGGAATAGAGCAATTAGGGGTAGTAATAAACCATTGGTAACTTGGGCGAACAAAATGAGTGTAAGCGGCTGAATTTGTAGCGAAGAGAGCGCTACACCAATCAGGATAATCCCCATCCACACGGTGCGAAAACCCTTACCGTTCAGCTCGCGCGACCAGCCGAGAATGCCAGTGAGAGCATAAGCCGATGCTAACGGTGCGGTAATTGCCGAGGAGATCCCAGCGGCAAATAAGCCTGCGCCCATGAGCATGCCGGCGAACCTGCCAAATACCGGCTCAATGGATTGGGCCAAATCGGCTGGCCCTTGAATGGTGAGTTGGTGCGCGAAGAATGCCGATGCTGAAGTTGACAGAATCGCCAAGGTGATTAAGCCGCCAATGGGAATGGAGGTGGCGATATCTTGCCGCGCTTCTTGCAATGCTTGCTTGGTTTCGGTGTGTTGCCAGCGCTCGCGGGCGCTATCAGCATGTAAAAACAATGCATAAGGCACAATGGTGGTGCCAATGAGTGCCATCATGGTAAAGGCGCCGCCATCGGGGATGCGAGGCACAAAGCCGCGCAATAAGGCCATGAGATCGGGGCGAGTAAGGAAAAAGGTAATTAAAAAGGCCACGCTCATCAGCATCACTAGGCCAATAAGAGTGCGTTCAACGGTTTTGTATTTACCTTGCCACAATACGATTACGGCAATCAGGCCAATAACAATAGCCCAGAGGTTGAACTGAAATGGGTGGCTACCTAGCAGCCCTTCAGCACCAATGCTGGCGCCGGTAAGATTACCGCCCTGATATGCGGCGTTGCCGATCACAACTGCAGCGATAACTAAAATATAAAAGGGAATTCGTAAAGATGGGCGCTCAATAACCGTACGTAGATTTTCGCCTAATCCGCGTTGTGTAACTACGCCAACGCGGGCCGACATTTCTTGCAAAATCATGGTGGCTATAATTGCAAATGCGAGCGCCCAAACAAATGCATAGCCGTAACTTGCTCCTGCCACCGAGGCGGTAACCACGGTGCCGGGGCCAATGAAGGCCGCGGCTACTAAAGTGGCAGGTCCAAGTTTTAGCATGCAAACCTACTTAGCCTTCCATCGCACGATTGATCATCATGCGCAGGTAATCGTAGTGCGCAGTGGCTGCGAACTCTGAACGGCGGGGAGCGCGCATTGATTTAATGCGGTTCAGCTGTGCAGTTGCAGCAACTTTACTTAAGTTATCGTAGCTTGAATTACCTTCAAGGCCAGCGATTGCTAATAAGCGTGTTACGTACTCAATTTGTAGGTTTTTCGCAGTAGTGCTTAACGGCTTAGCCGGTTGGAACACTGCATCGGTAATATCCTGCATTACATCATGCAATGGATACTCGTTGCCGTAGCGCGTTGAATCCGTTACCCGTTGCATTACTGCAGGGTGTAACAAGTGATTGAACGCATTACGCTGCATGTTCAGTACCATTTCATGGAACTTTGGATCTTCGTTACGGCCAGAATGGTTGAAACCACGGCGTTGGTTTTGCATGTAGGCCAATACTGGCTCCATACTTTCCAATACGTCCGGTGCAAATACGTAATCTTTCAGCGCTTGCATCGCTTCTTTCTGACGAGCCAAAGGTACCGGCGTAAATGGCTTCACATCACCAGCTTGGCCAACTACTGCACGTTCAACATATACACCACCAATTTGGCGAGTAATTACGCCGGCTTGGCTCGCATACTGGCCGAACAAACGGCTTGCAGAAGTAGCTGTACGTTGATGAGATTGCCCTTCAACCTGTGAACGATCCAACAAGCTTTCCAGTGTGTGGTTAACAACTGCAAAACGGCCTTTTGCATAGGCCACAGGGTTTGCTGACATATCGCCAATCATTACCTGCGGATCAATGTGGCGGCCTGGTGCGCGCATATCATCGGCATCGTTACCGAAGGCTAAACCATGCTCATGTGAGCGGCTTAAAATGGCCTCTAAACGTGCTTCTTCAGCTTCAGCATCACTTAAGCCCATTGAGTAACCGTACTCGATCGCCCACTCATCGTAAGGGCCTACTACGTATTGGTAGTAATCACCTTGTTCAACACCCGGTGGAGCGATGTTTACAGGTGCATAATCCATTACCGATCCGGTAAGAACGCCTTGGGTAAGTTCGGCATTATGCACTTCGTTCTCATCCCACAAAATAGATGCTTTCATGTTGTGGTTAAGGCCTAACGTGTGGCCAACTTCGTGCAAAATTACATGAATCATGCCTTGGCGCAGCAATTCGTTATCAGCAACAGATTCGTTGCCGAGTTGATCGGCCATTGCGTTACCCGCAATGAAGTTTTGTTGAATCATGTGGCCTTGGCTGCAATACAAATCATGGCCTGCATGGCTATCGTGAGCTTGCGAGTAATCACCAAAAATTTGGTCTTCTAACCAACGGTTGGTCATGTACACGTATTCCATCATGATATCGGCACCGATTAGCTGGCCCGTTAATGGGTTTGCTAATGATGGGCCGTAACCACCAAATGGAGGGCGCGGAGATGAGGTCCAGCGTACTACGTTGTAGTTAATATCGCCGGCATCCCATTCAGCATCATCTGGCTGCACGCGCACTTCGATTGCGTTGCTAAAACCGGCAGTTTCGAATGCCTTATTCCAAGCCAAAATACCTTCAGCAACGGTATCGCGCCATTCAACTGGTGTGGTGTTCTCGATCCACCAAACAATCGGCTCTACCGGGTCAGAAAGTTCGGCATCTGGATTTTGTTTCACTAAGTGCCAACGGTTGATTACATCGTTCCAAGGCGCCCAATCGGCACTGGTCATGTCGGTAACTTGCTGGCCGAAATAACCTACGCGCGCATCATCACGGCGTGGTTGGAAATCGTTGTCTGGAATAGCAATAAATGAATGCTGTAACTTGATAGCAATCGAGCGCGGATCGGTTACTGCTGCAGAACCACGAACGGTTGGGTTCGGGTTGTTAAACACGTAATCGATTACTACATCCACGTTATCTGGGTAGGCACGTTGTGCTAATACTCGCGATTGGTTTTTACTTAAACTACCGAGTGAAAATTGGGGGCCTTGGCCTGGTCCACCTGGGCGTGACCAAGGCGCTACGCGGTGTAATGCTTCACTTAAGAAGAGCTCATTACCATCCAAAATGATACGACCATCAACTTCTTCTTTAATTTTTAAGCTGGCAACCGTGGCTTCGCTAATATTAGCATCTTTGGCACGATGCAAGGCGCTATCTTCATCGAAATGGAAACGGTTGTTAAGTACAACCACATCAATTCGATCAAAATAGCGGCGGAATTCGATGAGCTTGGTTTCCCGGTAGTTACCGCGGAAGTGGCCCGCTTCTACAACACCATCAACGGTTGTTGCGAAGTAGATGATCGGCGTATCTAACTGCTCTTCGGCAATTGAGAACTGCATGGCGCCGGTTTTTTCATCTTGGTAAAGGTTAAAGAAACCTTCGTGTTTTACTAAATCTTCTACGATTTCAGCATATGTTTTTGGCTCTTCGGCCTTCTCTGCTTCACCTTCGGTATCGGCGAATGCGAGAGGGCTCAAAAGAAGCGCAGCAATACTGCTGGCGATGAGCGTTTTTTTCATTGTTATGATTCCCTGATGTGTTCCCTGGTTAATTAACACACCGATTCTATCGAACCTGCTGTGAAATGGAAAAACCGAAAGCGTAAAAAAATGTGTATTTGCGATAAGTGGTGCCTAAATACTGACTAATGTCGATATTTTGCTAAGGCTGCGGTGGTTAACATTGCAAAATATGCAATGTAGAGTATATTAATAGCCTGTCTGCTGGAGTACATCGATGCGTATTTGGCTTGTGTTTATCACAATGTGTTCGTTGTTATTATTGCCTTTCTCGGGCAATGGCAGCGTGTTGCCCGATACTCATGGCGAAATGCATGGAACTTCCTTTGGCTCTTCGCACAGTGTTTCTTCGCACAGTACTTCTTCGCACAGTACTTCTTCGCACAACACTGCCCACGATACTACTCACGTTTCCGCATTGGCTGAGCCTGAAGTGGCGGAGGCTGCACATTGCAATTTGATAGCGGCCAAGCTAGAAAAAGCTAGCGTGGTGGAAATACCTGAGCTAGAACAGCATACCAACATGGATTGCTGTGATGATGATACGGATTGCGCCCCAACGTGTGCAGCAAACTGTGGCCACTGCGTAGGTGTTGGCCACGGCTGTAGTGCGATTGCTGCATTCGTAAAACCTTTCTTAACTACCACAGTGCAAGATTCTGTAGCATTCTCGTTATCGAATTATTCATTGCTGCTCGTACACGCATCTAAACCTCCTATTATCGCCTGAAATACCCTACTTAATTCGGCCGTTGTTGAACCTTGGCAACAGCTGTAACTATTTGGTTTTTCAGGAGTTACCTAATGTTCGTACCATATCGCCATACGCGTTTCGGCGCTGCACTTTTTGGCAAGTTTGCAGTTCTTAAGTTCTCGTTCGCTAGCCTGTTAGCGAGTGCATTTCTGCTTGGCTGCAGTAGCTATCAACCGGATTACAGCGGCATTGGTGCCGATGGGCGTGATGCCCGTTATGCTCATCAAGGCGAAATAGCGCTCCCCTTTGCTACAGAAGGGAATGCCGAGATTGCCGATTTAATTCGCTTTGCTCTACAGCAACATCCTCAGGTATTAGCCGCGCAAGCTGATGTGGAGCGTGCACGTGCAGAAATTTCAGCTGCGGGTGCGTGGATGGATCCGGAATTAAGTGTAAGCCAAGGTATTAATGATTCAGATTGGCAAACCTTAGGGTTAAGCCAAGATATTCCGGTATTTCAACGTCGCGCTATGGCGATCGAACAAGCCCGCGCTGGCTACCGAGCTGCTAATGCTCGCTTGGCGCAAGTGCATGCAGATGTGAGTACTAATGTAGTATTGGCGTTTAGTGAGTATTTGTATGTTTTGGCGAACGGCAACATCCAAGATGATCGCATCGCGTTGTTAGCCCAAGCTGCAGCAATCGCCGAGCAGCGTTATGCCGCTGGCGCGGTTGCGATGAGTGATTTGCTGCGAGTACAAAACGCGCATGACGAAGCACGCAGTGAACGTGCCAATATTGTTTCCTTATTAGTTTCTCAGCGCGCGCGATTAAATAGCGCACTTGGGCGCGACGCCCGTGCGGAACTGCCGCAACACTTTAACTTAGTGGATACGCACCGAGAATATGCGCACTTACCAGGCTCGGCTGATGAGTTGTACACCACTGTAGCAAAGCAAAACCCACGGTTACTTGCCGCCAAATATGAAATTCAAGCCTTACAGGTAGGCCAAGATATAGCCAATACGGCGGGCTTGCCGCGCTTTATGGTAGGCGTGGAATATATGAATACAACGATGGGCGATGGCACTTTTGCTGGCATGGCGTCGGTATCTTTGCCAATTTGGCGGTCTAGCTATCGCGCTATACAAGAATCAGCACAGGCCAATATGCAGCGGGGTGAAGCTGAACTGCAAGCAGCGCAATTACAAGTACAAGCCGAATTAAGCATGGCCTTGTATCAATGGCGTGAGGCGGAACGCAACGAGCAGCTATACCGTGATGTCTTAATTCCACGCGCAGAGCAGGCTGTTGCTTCGCTGTTAAGCCAATACCGTAACGGCAATGCCAGTTTCACAGATGTTTTAAATAGCCAGCAAGAATGGATTAGTTTTTCGCTTGCTTATCAACGTGCGCTCGCCAATCAGTTAAGCGCAGTAGCAACAATTCAATCGCTTACCGCTGCGGTTGCGCAGAGTGAGGTTTCCCAATGATTAAAGTAAATACGGTAAACGCGATCGCAGTACTGTTTGTAGTACTGATAGCCAGCACCTTGGCACTTGGCGTAGTTTTTCAGGCTCCCGCTCACGGCGGCCATGCTCATGAACAGGGTCATGAACAGGGTCATGAACATAGTGATGAACACAACCATGTTCACAACCATGATCGCAGCGACAACAACGCGAGCAGCAGTGCGCAAGATCAAGCCGTGCAGCAAGCATTTAGTTCAACTACCCAAGAATATACTTGCTCGATGCACCCTCATTTTCGTTCTACTGATCCGAATGAGCGCTGCCCAATTTGTGGTATGGAGCTTATTCCGGTAGCGGCCAGTAATGGCGGTAACGATGAGTTTGTGCGCATTGAATTTTCAGGCCGTAGTTTGGCGTTATTAGGTTTACAAACCGAGCCAGTACAACGTGGTAATGCCCAACATGAAGTGCGCCTTTCGGGCCAAATCGAATTTGATGAAAGCGCCTTAACGAGTATCAGCGCCTGGACAGGTGGGCGTATTGAACGGTTGTTTGTGAACTACACCGGCGCCCATGTTACCGCGCAACAACCCTTGCTTGAGCTGTATAGCCCAGAGCTGTTAGTGGCTCAGCAAGAGCTATTGCAGGCACATCGCCAACTGCAACAGAACGGCCCAGAGTTTCTGCGGGATTCGCAAGCTACTACCTATCGTGCGGCCCGAGAGCGGTTGCGCTTGTTAGGGTTAAGCGGTACGCAGATTGATGCGGTAATTAGCTCAGGTGAGGTAAGCGATCGTATTACTATTTATGCTCCCAGCGCAGGTTTAGTGGTTACCCGCAACATACGGCAAGGTGATTATGTAAATACCGGCGATACGTTGTTGGAGCTGGCTAATGAGAGTAAGTTGTGGGCACTGTTCGAGGTGTTCGAGCGCGATTTAGCCTTTATTCAGCGAGGCCAACATCTGCAGTTTCAACTTGGCAATACGGGTCAATCTTTCCATGGGCAAGTGGTTTCTATCGCCCCACGCATTGATGCGGAGCGCCGCACTCGGGCGGTGCGCGTAGCATTAACTAATACCGGTAATACAGCAATGGTACCAGGCGCGTTTACTCGTGCAACAGTGCAAATAAATATTGAGGATGTGCTTAGCATACCTGCTTCTGCGGCTTTAATTACCGGTATACGCGCAGTTGTATATGTACAAATTAATGTAGGTGAGTTCGAAGCACGAACGGTAGAGCTCGGCCGGCGCTTGGGCGATCGCTACGAAGTGTTGGATGGCCTTACTGATGATGAATTGATTGTGAGCCGCGGTGCGTTCCGGATTGATAGCGAATTACAACTACGCGGGCGGCCGAGCATGATGGCTCCAGAAGGTGGCGGCGCCACAGGGCATGAGCAGCATGGTCATGGCGCTGCTCAAGATGAGCATACAAACGATGAACCTGCAGGGCATGCAGATACTAGCGATAACCATGCGATCAATGCTGCGGCGAACAACCGTGGTGCAGATCACTCGGAGCCTGCGATTTCCTTCACAAGCTCTTTGCAGCTAGCGCCATTATTCTCGGCTTACCACGGCATGTGGGAAGCGTTGCATAGCGATAGCTTAAGCGATTGGCAAAGTGCTGCGCTGGAATTTTATGCGGCAGTGGGTGATGTAACTTGGCCAAGCAATTTCAGTACGATTGCACAGCAGCTATCGGTTGGCTTAGGGCACGCCCATCATGTATCGAATATTCGTGCGGCTCGAGATCAATTTTATTCGCACTCGCAAGCCATGATTGCTTTAGCTGAGGCAGGGTTCCACGAAGGCGAGTTGCATCTTATGTTCTGCCCTATGGCGCGCCGCGGCGATGGCGCGTATTGGCTGCAAGAAAGCGATACGCTGCTGAACCCATATTTTGGGGACAGAATGCTGCGCTGTGGTGATGTAGTTCGGGCACTTACTGGGCATGCTTCTGAATCAGGAGGGCATGCACAGTGATTAGTTGGCTTCTGCAGAATAAACTCATCGTTGCGTTAGTTACTGTATTGGTAATCTTCGCAGGTATCGCGGTAGCCCCATTTAATTGGGATACCGGGTTCTCCCGCTCGCCGGTAGCGGTGGATGCAATTCCAAACATTGGTGAAAACCAACAAATTGTATACACCGAATGGCCGGGTCGCTCACCTCAGGACGTGGATGATCAAGTAAGTTATCCGCTTTCCGTGCAGCTTATGGGTGTGCCGGGCGTAAAAGATGTGCGTACTCTTTCGATGTTCGGTTTTTCTTCTATATCGGTAATTTTTCACGATAACATCGAGTTTTATTGGTCGCGTGCACGCATTTTAGAAAAGTTAGCAAGTTTATCTGCCGGCACGTTACCTAACGGGGTGCAACCGGCTTTAGGCCCAGATGCTACCGGGCTTGGCCAAGTGTATCTATACACCTTGGAAGGGCGCGATCCGCAAGGTAATCCTATCGGCGGCTGGGATTTGGATGAGCTGCGCTCGGTGCAAGATTGGTACGTTCGCTATGGCTTGTTAGCAGCAGAGGGCATTAGCGAAGTAGCCTCGATAGGTGGCTATGTTCGGGAGTATCAAATTGATATAGATCCGGATGCTTTGCGGTACTTCAACGTGTCGTTAGAACAGGTAATGGCGGCGGTAGCTGAATCCAACTTAGATATTGGCGCGCGTACCACGGAAATTAACCAAGTTGAGTATATTGTTCGGGGTGTGGGTTTCGTAAAATCGATTGCCGATATTGAAAGTGCGGTGGTGCGCTTAGCTACAGATAATACGCCCATTCGTGTAGCCGATGTGGCAACAGTAGCCCTTGGCCCCGCGCAGCGCAGGGGTGGGTTAGATGTTGCTGGTGCTGAAGCGGTTGGCGGTATTGTTACCGTACGCGAAGGCTTTAACCCACTCTCCGCGATTGAAAATACCAAACAGCGTATTGATGAAATTGCCGCTTCGCTGCCGGCTCGTGCCGTGGTGGATTGGCATGCGGTTACACCAGCAGAGATTCAGCAATTCGCAGTGCAGCAAGGCTTACCTGAATTTAGTTCGGCAACATTAAACTTTAATGATGCCAGCCAGCGTGAGTGGCGTGATTGGTTACAAGCGCATCCGCAGGATCGTTGGCCAGAGTGGTTGAATCTAAGCCAAGTTACTGTTGTGCCGTTCTATGATCGCTCAACGTTGATTATGGAAACGCTTGGCACGTTGAGCGATGCTTTGATGCAGCAGCTGTTGATTACCGCTGCGGTGGTGTTAATTATGCTCCTGCATTTGCGCTCGGCATTAACCATCGCCATCATGCTGCCGATTGCTGTGTTAATGACCTTTATTGGTATGCGGATTTTAGGGGTGGAAGCAAATATCGTTGCCCTCGCGGGGATTGCGATTGCTATCGGTACCATTGTTGATATGGGCATTATTGTTACCGATAATATTTTGCGCTTGCGCACGAAAAACCCCACCGCAGATCTTACCGAAACTATTGTGCAGGGAACCCGCGAAGTTGGCCCAGCGGTACTTACCGCGATAGCTACTACGGTAATTAGCTTCTTGCCGGTATTCACCATGACCGGGGCTGAAGGCAAATTATTTACGCCGCTGGCGTACACCAAAACCCTCGTGTTGATTTCCGCAATTGTATTGGCGTTAGCTGTGGTGCCGGTGATGTTGCGCATTACCCTAAGCGACCGCTTACGAGCGATAGACCAATGGTTGGGTGCCCGGAAAGTGCTGTATCGCACGCTATATGTGGCACTTACCGCCGTTGTGTTAGTTACCTTGGCGAACCTGTGGGAACCGTTAGGGCCGAATGCCGGCACCATCCGCAACCTGCTGTTTGTGGGGTTAATGTTTGTTGCAGTGGTAGGTGGTTTTTCACTGATTATTCGCTTTTATGAACCGATGTTGCGCTGGTGCTTACGCTTTAAAGCGTTGTTTCTGGCATTGCCTGCATTGGTAATTGCCGCTGGGTTAATTATTTTGCCGGGGCTGGGGCGCGAGTTTATGCCACCGCTCGATGAGGGCTCATTTCTACTAATGCCATCTACCATGCCACATGCTTCAATTGGTGAGGCCATGGATGTATTGAGCCAGCAAGATCGTGCCATTGCAGCGATTCCTGAGGTGGCCTCGGTAGTTGGTAAATTAGGCCGAGCGGAAACGGCGTTAGATCCTGCGCCGGTATCGATGATTGAAACCATTATTAACTATAAAAGCGAGTTTAAAACCGACGAGAACGGCCGCCGGTTGAACTTTCAGGTAGACCGTGATGGTGAATTTGTTCGCGATAGCGCTGGTGATTTAATTCCTCATAGCCGTGGGCGGCCATACCGGCAATGGCGCGAGCATATTCAAAGCCCGAGCGATATCTGGGATGAAATTGTGGCAGCAGCCGCGGTGCCCGGAGTTACTTCAGCTCCCCGTTTGCAACCGATTGAAACTCGCCAATTAATGTTGCAAACCGGCATGCGCGCATCGATGGGCGTTAAGGTGCAAGCGCCAGATCTCGCCAGCTTAGAGCAAGCGGCACTAGATATTGAAGGGGTATTACGAACATCTAGGGGAGTAAGTTCAGGTTCCGTAAATGCTGAGCGCGTAGTGGGTAGCCCGTACTTGGAAATACATTTAGATCGGGATCGCTTGGCGCGTTATGGCTTAAGCATTAGCGCGGTGCAGAATACGATTTCTGCGGCTATTGGTGGCGTAGAAGTAACGCGCAGTGTGGAAGGGCGTGAACGCTACCCAATTCGGGTGCGCTATCAGCGTGAGTTGCGCAACGATGTAGAAGCCATGTATGAAATTATGGTAACCGCCGCTAATGGTGCGCAAATTCCGTTGGCAGAGTTTGCGGATATTCAATATACCCGCGGGCCACAAATGATTCGCTCAGAAAATACCTTTTTAACCGCTTATGTAACCTTCGGTTCAGCCGCTGGTTTTGCTGAAGTTGAAGCAGTAGAGGCGGCGCGAAAACATTTACAGAACGCAGAAAACAGCGGTGAATTACGCTTACCCTTAGGCGTGAGCTATACCTTCGCGGGCAGCTATCAGCAGCAACAAAGTGCCATGGAAACTCTGAAATTAGTAATTCCGCTATCGCTTACTCTGATTTTTATCTTGCTGTATTTGCAATTTAAACAGGTAAGCACTGCACTAATGGTGTTTAGTGGTATTGCTGTAGCCTGGAGTGGTGGCTTTATTATGCTGTACTTGTATGGGCAAGGTTGGTTCGCTAATTTCTCGATTCCGTTGATTACCCAAGGTGTAACCGTTCGAGATATTTTCCAGTTCGATGTAACCAACTTGAGTGTTGCGGTTTGGGTGGGCTTTCTAGCCCTGTTTGGGATTGCCGTTGATGATGGCGTTGTAATGGCTACGTATTTGAAGCAGCGCTTTGCTGACGGAGCAACAGATACTAAAGCGGCGATTCGGGAGCGGGTTGTTGAAGCGGGCATGCAACGCGTTCGACCCTGTTTGATGACCAGCGCCACCACTATTTTAGCCTTGTTCCCGGTACTCACGGCAACTGGCCGCGGTGCCGATTTAATGATCCCGATGGCGATTCCTACCGTGGGCGGATTAACCTTCGTGGTGTTAAGCATGTTCGTGGTGCCGGTGCTGTATTGCTGGCGCGAAGAGCTACGCGTGCGTTTTTCGAAAACTGGGGCAGCGTATTAATTTAAGCCATTTATGTTCGTAATTTTTTGCTAATAACTTGCGTTAATGAGGAGTAACTATGTTAAATAAAATGATGTGGGCAATTGCGTTATGGGCTGCTTTAGCCGTTACCAATATTGCCTTTGCACACAGCGCATTGATATTTTCATCACCGGGTAACAATACCCAGTTAACTGAATCTCCAGAAGCGATTCATTTGGAATTTAACGAAGATGTACGCTTGTTAGCACTTGAGCTGAGCGGCGAAAATCAAGGTGGTGTAGAGATCGATTTTCAGCGCAACCGAGCGGCTACCGATGTATTTCATGTAGATTTACCGCATCTGCAAGATGATACTTATACTATTACCTGGACCCTGATCGGTGCTGATGGGCATCGCGTATCCGGAACCATCTTATTTGCTCTGAATACAGCAGAGTAAACTAGCAGATGGATTGGGATATTGGCGTAGCCATTAACCAAGCGTTGGTTTATGTAGCGGTTGCCGGGGTGCTTGGAGGCGGCTTTAGCCTATGGCTGTGCGCGCGCTACGGGCCATCCTCGGCTAATTCGTTGCCGCTAACGGTGCAAGTAATGCAGCGGGTAAAACGGCAAATATGGGTGAGCGCTGGGTTGGGTATTATTTTTGCCATCGGCGGCTATTTAGCCTTTATTGGCAGTATCAATCAGAGTGGGCTATCCGGGATGTTGGATAGCGAATTGATGCTGTTTTTGCTGTACGATCCGCCCGGCAAAGTAGCCATATCCCAGTTGGTTTTATTCATTATACTGGCAGGTGCACTGCCGTTTATCGTGCGCAAGCCAGCAGCGCTGCTATGTTGTGTGGTAGCACTTTTGCTGCCCATTACCTTTACGTTGCGCGGGCACTTGGCAAGTGCGCCGGGTTGGGCCCAAGTGTTGCTTGTGCTGCACGTGCTGAGTATGAGCTTGTGGGCTGGCGCGTTGTTACCGTTGTGGTTAATAGCGCGTAGCAAAACGGTGCAGCAGTGGCAAACTGTATTTGTGAAATTCGGCCATTTTGCTCAGGTAATCGTGGCAATGCTGTTATTTTCTGGCGTGGTAATGCTGCTGTATTTGTTGGCTAGCCCTGCCGATTTGCTTACGCTATATGGCTTGGCTGTTAGTTTGAAGTTAGCGGTGGTGTTGGTATTACTGGCTTGTGCGGCAATCAATAAATATTGGTTAGTACCTAAGTTACAGGATGCTCAGCGAGCGGTGTGGTTAGTGCGGGTGGTATACCTAGAGATGCTTTGTGTTATGTTTATTTTTGCGATCACTGCTACCTTTACTCTGGTGATAGGCAAGCCATAGTTCGGTATCGTTCTGGCGCTGGCCCTTATTCTGTAAAATAAACTTCGTGGCTTCGTAATCATATGATTCGATTTGTGCAATTAAAACGCGAGATACTGGCCAGCATTCGCTATCACCGGCGTTCGCTATTGGCCTTTCATGTGTATTTTGCGCTGCTGTTGCTCACGGTGCTTACGCCCTTGAGTGTGTGGTTGTTGCGCGGGTTGGTAAAGCTGAGTGGGGAAACGCTAGTGGGCAATGAAGCCTTGCTAGCGTTTTTGTTTAATCCTAGCGGTGTACTGTGGTTATTGGTTTCGGCCACCTTTGTGGCAGTGTTTGTGTTCCTGCAACATGCCGGCATGATGCTGATAACCAGCCGCGATGGCGCCGGTAAATTTCACACTGCGGCCGGTGCACTCTGGTTGGTAGTGAAGCGTTTACAAGCATTACTGGCCTTGGCGGGGATACAAGTGGCGGTGCATTTAGCCTTGTTGCTGCCTTTGCTAGGCGTAATTGGCTGGGCATTTCAGCGCCTACTAGGCGATTACGATATTTATTTTGTAATTAACGCCCACCCACCTGAGTTTTGGCAGTTTTTGGCAGTGCTTGCCGTTGCCGCGATTTGGATCATTATCGTGCATGGCAGCATTCACCTACGTTGGGTGTTGGCGTTGCCCTGCATGCTTCTGGAAGAATGCTCACCGCCGCGCGCCCTGCGCCGCAGTGCCGAGCTTACCAAGGGCTCACGCCATAAAATCGCTTTTATTGTGCTTACCGTAGCCGGTATTGTGGCATTGCTACCGATCCTTATTTCCGTGCTATTTGATACTCTGGGTTGGGGTATTTTCGCGGTATTACCAGCGCAGAAATGGTTGGTACTCAGCGCCATTGTGCTGTTGTTATTTAGTTATACCCTTACCAGTTTAGTGGCAAGCTGCATTGGTGTGAGTATCAATAGTTTGCTGATGCTCAGGCTCTATCAACAATACGCCGGCCGAGAAATGTGCCGTGGTGCTCACACCGAACCGCGGAACACGGGTTTGTTTGCCATAGGTATCGAAGCCGTTTTAGTGGTGTTTGCGCTGGCGCAAGTGGCTTATGCTTTGCAAGTGTTTCAGCAGGGTGAAGAGGTACTGAATATTGCGCATCGGGGCAATTCTTGGGATGCACCTGAAAACACGCTTGCTGCCATAGAGCGGGCGATAAATGATGGCGCCGATTATATAGAACTTGATGTGCGCCACACAGCCGATGGTGAGTTAGTGATTATCCACGATCGGGATTTATTACGGATTGCCGATGATCATCGCCCCATTTGGAATGTGAACTATACTGAAATTGCTAATCTGGATGTAGGCAGTTGGTTTGCGGCTAAATTTGCTGATCAGCGCTTGCCTACATTGGCGCAAACGGTGGAATTCATGCGAGGCCGCGCTGGATTGTATTTAGAAATTAAAGGCGCGCCGCAAATGCCAGATTTAGTGCCCATGGTAGTGGCAGAATTACAGCGCTTGGAGTTTATTGACGATACAATGTTGGCTTCGTTAGCACCGCAGGATTTGTGGCAGGCGCAACAATTGGAGCCTGCGTTGCGTACAAGTTTGTTAGTACATACTTCGGTGGGTAGGCTTGAAGGGCAAAATGTTGATGCTCTAGCATTGCGGGCAGCACTAGTTTCGCCGAGCACAGTAAGCCGAATTCGCCGCTATGATCATGCATTGCATGTATGGACATTAAACGATACTGCGAGTATGCAACGCATGCTGGATTTAGGTGTAGATGGCATTATTACCGATAGGCCCGATGTGCTGGCGCAAGTGCTGCAAGAGCGAGCCGAAATGAACAGTGTGGAACGTTGGTTATTACGGGTAAGGAATCGATTATGGTAGCTGGTGCAGAAGATGACATTGCCCAACGTTATGTAGCTAGCCCAGTGGGCACTCTGCGTTTACAGGCGATAACTGCAGGAGTTGTGGGGCTAAGTTTTGCTGGAGTGGCAGCGCCCTGTGCCCGTGGCTACCATTCCCATAATCAAGCAAATACGTGGTTGGATAGGCTTGAGCAGCAGCTACATGAGTACTTTCAGGGCTCATTGCATTATTTTGATTTGCCGCTTGCCCCAGCCGGCACTGCCTTTCAACAACAAGTATGGCAAGCGCTGTGCAGCATTCCTTATGCTGAAACCTGCTCTTACCGTGATTTAGCCGAGCAAGTGCAGCGGCCAAAAGGCTTCCAAGCGGTGGGGCAAGCGAACAGCCGCAATCCGATTGCAATTGTGATACCGTGTCATCGAGTGATTCAACATGATGGTAGCCTTGGTGGTTACGCAGGTGGTAGTGAACGCAAAATGTGGCTACTGGCGCATGAGCTGAAGATGCATAAACAACAAGGGCATGAGCACAACGAAGATGAGCACGCTAAAAGTAAGTTTAATATTCCTGTTTCTTCTCACCTTAAGTGCGTGCGCTGATCGTAATCCGCTAGCACGCTCTGATTGGCCAAACCATGAACTTCCAACTATTGCCCATATGCTCAGTGAGCTGAATGAATTTCAGCTTTCCGATTGGAAGGGCTGCAATACTGATTTTGAACGTGGGCAAATTTTGGGTAATGCTGGTTATCAGCAGTATTGGGTTTGCTGGGGTACTACCTCTTCCGAGCACCGCTATGCAATTACATTGTTAGCAGCGCCCGGTAATGAAAAAGGCGCGCAGTTGAAACTTGAGTTTTTGCGCGGCAATGAGTTTGGCCAAAATGCCTTAATATCTACATTTTTGCGCATGGCGGGTGTATCTCGGGAGGATGAACGCATGCGGATGCGCTCTGATATCAGCCGCTATTTAATTACGCCACCGCCGGTGCGGGCAATGATTCAGGCCAGTTTAACCCCTAATGGCTTGCCATTAGATATGGGCTACAACATGCCCCGCTCAGGCTATACAACCTTACAAATCCAAATTCCCGCGCGCCGCCAAGAGGTGGAAGAGGAATAACCTAGAGCTAATAACTAGCTGAATACTCAGATTTGCGCATCACTAAACTGTACATTACCGGCACCACGATTAGCGTAAGTAGGGTAGCGAAACCAAGCCCAAACATAATGGTTACTGCCATGCTGGCAAAAAACTCGTCAAACAACAGCGGTATCATCCCTAAAATGGTGGTTACTGCTGCCATACCCACCGGGCGCACCCGGCTTACCGCCGCATCTACTAAGGCTTGATAGCCAGATTTGCCGCTGCGTTCTTCAGTAAGCACCTGTTCTAACAGTACAATACCGTTCTTAATCAGCATGCCGGTAAGGCTTAAAATACCCAGTAATGCCATGAAGCTAAAGGCTTGATTGGTAAGCAATAGGCCCAAGGTAACGCCAATAATGGAAAGCGGCACGGTGGTCCAAATCACGATGGCACGGCGCACTGAACTAAACAACAGCACGGTAATAATGAACATCGCCAAGTAGCCTAATGGCAAGGTTTTAAATACCGCTGCTTGCGCTTTGCTAGAGGCTTCATGTTCGCCACCCCAAGCCATTTCGTAGCCGGGTGGTAACTGAATTTCAGCAATAGCGGCTTCTACGCGGGCAAAGATTTGCGCTGGCGTTTCATGATGATTTGGATCCGCATCGGCCATTACGGTTAAGGTACGCTTGCGATCTCGGCGGTGAATAATTTGCTCTTCCCAATCCAGCGGCATGGCATCTACCACTTGCGGCATGGGGATATAGCGATTAAGAGCCGGGCTAAATACCTGAATATCCTGCCACTGCTCTAAATATACCCGCTCATTTTCTGGCGCGCGCACTAAAATTGGCAACAGCTCGGTACCATCGCGATACACACCCACGCGTTTACCGCGGAAGTTGGCCAGTAGTAAATCATCTACATCTTGCTTACTAATGCCCACTCGGCGCGCATGGGTTTCATTAAATTGCGGGCGTAATACCTTGGTGCGTTCACGCCAATTATCGCGCACAAAGCTAAGGCCGGAATCGGCATTCAAAATTGCTTGCGCTGCAGCCGATAATTGCCGCAGCACATCAGGATTTGCGCCACTAAAACGCACCTCAACGGCTGCTTTAACCGGTGGTCCAATTTCCATGCGGCGAATTTTTTGCCGGGCATCAGGGTGAGCGCTGGCAATGTATTTACTGGTTTTTGCCATTAACCCGGGCAGCTGTTCACCCGCTTCGGCACGTACAATAAGTTGCGCATAGTTTTCATGCTGCAGCTCAACAATGTAAGGCAAGGTAAAACGCGGTGCTCCTTGGCCGATAGTGGTGGCCACTTGCGTTACCCCAGTTTGCCCCAACAACCATTGCTCTGCACTGGCCACATCATCGGCGGTGGCGCGAATATCGGTGCCCTGCGGATACCAAAGATCTACGTAGAACACGGGGGTATTTGAGCTTGGGAAAAAGCTTTGTTTTACTTGCGTAAAGCCGATTACCGAAACCACCAACAGCGCGCCCATTAACAGCATAGTAAGAAGCCGAAAGCGGAGCGCTGTTGTTAACAGTTTACGGTAGCCGTGATAAATTTTGTTGTTATAAAGGGCTGCATTATTTTCCGCAACTTTTACGCCTTTCCGGAACAGCCTATCGCCCAAGAATGGAATGAGTATCAGAGCGGTGATCCAGCTTAAACTCAGCGATATCAACAGCACCCAGAACAGTGAGCCGGCAAATTCACCGGTGGCATCTTTTGAAAGGCCAATAGGTGCGAAGGCTAAAATAGCAATTACCGTAGCACCTAGTAATGGCCATGCATTTTGCCGCAGCACATCTTGGGCGGCGCGCAGGCGATTTTGCCCTCGCTGAATACCTACCAGCATGCCTTCGGTAATTACAATGGCATTATCTACTAGCATACCCAGGGCGATAATCAGCGCGCCTAAAGACACCCGATGCAGGTTGATATCGGCAAGGTACATAAAAATAAAAGTACCCAGTACGGTGAGCAGTAATACGAAACCGATCAAAAAACCACTGCGTAACCCCATGGTGAGGAGTAGTGCCACAATTACGATAAACACCGCTTGCATTAGGTTAGTTAAAAAACCACTTACCGAGCGATCTACTTCTGCAGGCTGGTCATAAATCGTATTTAGTTGCATGCCGATAGGTGTGGCGTAGGTTAGCTCAGCAATGCGTTCGCGCAGATCTTTACCTATTTCCACCACGTTTACGTTGGCGGCGAAGGAAATGCCTAGCCACAGTGAGGGTTCGCCATCGTAGCGCAGCAGATGGCCAGGGATAGGTTCTACTTGCCGATAGATATCAGCAACATCGCCCAAGTAAATCTGCTCGCGCGCGCCAGGGTTGCTAATAATCAGAGTGCTAAGTTGCTCTACCGAAGTGAATTCACCACTGGTAGCAAAGCGCACTGCATCATTGCCTAAGCGCACGCGGCCCGCATTAGAAATAGTATTTTGCGTAGCGAGGAGTTCATAAATACGTTGCGGCGGAATACCTAAATTGGCTAATCGAGCCCGCGATACTTCCGCAACTACTTGCTCTTGTTGTCGGCCACTAATGATTACTTTAGCCACGCCCGGCACGAGCGCTAGTTCACGGCGCAGGTACTTGGCATGGTCGTGCATGGCAGGCAAGGAATAACCATCACCGGTAAGTGCTAGCAGCACGCCGAATACATCTGAGAAATCATCGTTTACAATAGTTGGGCCAGCGCCAGGAGGTAACCGGGAGTTCGCATCATTCACTTTGCGGCGCAGTTCGTCCCAAATTTGTGGTAGCTGCGCAGAACGATAAGTTTCCTTTACCTCAACCATGATCTGCGAGCGGCCAGGCATCGAGGTAGAGGTGATGTGATCTACGTACGCCAGTTCTTGCAATGCATTTTCGAGCAGAACGGTTACTTCTTCCTCTACTTGTTCCGCTGAAGCTCCCGGGTATTGGGTTACCACAAGGGCTTGCTTAATGGTGAACTCTGGATCTTCTAAGCGGCCTAAGTTTTGTAGGGCAACAAAACCACCAATCAGCAATACCAGCAACAACAGCCAAGATGAAGTGGGGCGTTCAATACTATAGCGAGCGATATTCATGTTTTATAGCCCTCGCTCACGAACCCATGGGCGCACTGCTTGGCCTTCCGTAAGTTGATGCACTCCGGCAATTACGATGTGCTCACCGAACTGCAGCCCATCAAGTATGGTTATGCTACTACTACTGGCGCTGCCAACCGTTACTTGGCGAGCACTTAGGCTACCTTGGTTGCCTGCTGCTGGCTGATATACCCACACCATTCGTACATTGCTGGCTAGTTCGGTATGAGGAGGAGTAAACACAGCGCTAACGGGAATTTGCACAGCGCCCGTACTATCGGGTAGTACTAAACTGCGATCGATAAGTACGGTGGCGCTCATGCCGGGCAAAATATTGCCGGTTTCCGGCTTCGGTAGAGTAAACACTACGCGGTAGGTGTTGGTAGCAGGGTCAGCAATGCGATCCCATTCCCGCACTTGTCCGGCAAATGTTTGCCCGGGTAGGCTTTCGAAAATAATATCCGGCTGATAGGTAAGATCACGGCGCACTTGCGCAAACAGCTGTTCTGGCACTTGAATGCTTACATCCACCATATCATCTACATGTAGGGTAATAACGGGCTGTTGCGGGCCTACGTTTTCATGTAAATCCACATGTAAGTTAGCGATTACTCCAGCGAAAGGAGCGTGCAAACGGGTATAGCTTAAGTTGGTTTCGGCAGTATTTAAGTTTGCTCGAGCAACTTGTAGCTCAGCTTTAGCTTCATCAAATTGCGAGCGAGGAATAATATTTTCATTAGCTAATTGCGCAATACGATCGTATTGCGCTTGGGCAAGCTCTGCCCGTGCCCGCGCTTGCTCGGCGGTAAGTTGATAATCGGTAGGATCGAGCGCAGCAATTAAATCATCTTTGGCTACTTCATGGCCTGGGCGCCATGGTATTTCTACTAGCTCACCACCTACTCGGAAGGTTAAATCGGCGGTTTGTGTAGCCGCTACTACTGCCGGAAAACGGCGAATATCGCTGGCCTGCTCGCTGCCCACAGTAATTAGTTTTACTGGCCTTAGCGGCGGTTCGGCAACATCCGTTTGCGGCTCACTACAAGCACTTAACAATAATGCCGCAGCTAAAGTTAACGTGATGCTTAGCGCAAGGGTAGCGCCCTTGCGCTGGCTTTCGAGTGCGCGAGAAAAACATGCCTGCAACATTGCCCATTCCTTCCTTTTTTACTAATGCGGAAAATAAATTCTACTAGGTGCCGACGGACAGAAAATCCTTTTACCAGCAATGAAAAGTATTGTAGTAGATAAGAACGTAAAGTAATATTTAAATTAATTTGTTATTTAATTAAATAATACTTAATAAGATTGCAGAGCCATTATATGGAAAGCTAGGTAATGAAGATTTGGCCACTACGGGTGTTATTAAAGGTGCTTGAACTTGGGAGCTTGCAAGCTGCAGCGCAGCAATTGCACAGAACCGCTCCCGCACTCAGCATGGCATTGCAGAAACTGGAAGAAGACGTTGGCTTTGCATTACTGAACCGCTCAGGGTACCGCCTGCAGCTAACGCCACAGGGTGAGCAGTTTTGCCGCCATGCAGAAGAATTACTGCGCCAACATGATCGCTTAAACTCGGTGGTATTGCAGCTTCGTGAGGGCGCTGAGCCGCAATTGCGCATCGCGTATGATTATACCTGCAATCCAGATTTGCTTTTACAAGCATTAAAACAGGTGCAACAGGAGTTTCCGGTTACTGAGGTAATTGTTGCGGGCCATTCCCAGTTAGAAGCTCTGCGTGATGTGCAACGCGGCGATGCCGATATGGCCCTTACACCCTGGTTACCTACGTTTCAGCAGTTGGCTGATTTTGAAAGCCTACGCATTAGCGATTTTCGCTTGGTGGTGGCGCTTTCAGAAAGCCTAGTGAGCGAATACGGGATGCCGAAAAGCCGTGATGAGCTGAGTAAAATACCTTATATCTTGCCGCGCGAGCTGAACATGGGCATTAACCCTGAGAAAATTTATCGTATGTCGGGCAATTCCCGCTTGCGAGTAAATGATGCCCATACCTTAGTGCAGTACTTAAAAGCGGGCATGGGCTGGGGCTTAGTGCCCCTTGATTTAATTCGCCGGGAAGTAAAGCGTAAGCAGTTAATAACCATTGATATCCCGGGTTTCTTAGACCATATCCAAGCAGAAGTACATTTGGTAAAGCTGGCTTCTAAACACCTTGGCCCCGCAGGTGATTCGGTTTGGCAGGCGTTTGCGAAAACCGAAGGGCATGCGTGTAGGTAGCTGGGGCTTAGGAATTCGCTTCGTTTTAATCGCGTATATAATTTACCCAATGCTTTTGCATTTCTAAAAAAGTGAGCGAAGCAGACCAAGTAATTAGTGTAAAACCGGTAAGCGCTTGGCTACCATAAAGGAATCGGATACTACCTTCAGGAACAATGTCTCCAAAACCCAGCGTAGTAAATGCTGTTGCTGATAAGTATACTAAATCGAGAAAATTAACATCATGGGCATAACGAATACTTCCAGCCAATTCAAAATTAAGCAAGCATGCAGCGGAGCCGGCAAACATCCATATTTGGGCAATGTGCGTGATGATAAGAATAAACACTAAGGTTAGCATACGCCGGCGCTTAGCGAACTTGCGCTGTTCGATATAGCGAATTGTGCGCATTGCAACTTCGTGATGAATAACTACGGCTAAGGTTACCGTTATTATGGTGACAAGTACTATAATGAAATCTACATAGGTTAATGTGTGCATGCTTTGAATTCTTATTTATAAGCTAACTTACTGACATTGATATAGGCTAAATTAGCAAATTCAGCTCTATAAAACAGTTTAATCGCAGAATTAGTTCCACAGCAATTGAATTTATAACCAGGGGATAAGTAATGTTGGAAGCAGTATGGATAGGTTTTGCTTTTATAGTGGGGTTATTCGTCCGTGCATTGGGCCTGCCAACATTAGTAGGTTATTTAGCCGCAGGGTTTGTTATTGCGGCAGTATCGCCTTATTTAGGTCTTCCTGATAATGGTCAAAATGTAATCGACCACGTTGCGCATTTGGGCGTTTTGCTACTGTTGTTTACGGTAGGTTTAAAACTTAATGTGCGAAGTTTAGCGAAACCTGAAGTGCTTGGTGTGGGCGTGGTGCACTTTATTATTACGGTTGCCATCATGTTTATGGCAACCCGCTGGATTTTCGGTGTTGAATTCTACAACGCTATTTTATTGGCAATTGCACTTGGTTTTTCCAGCACCGTTCTGGCCGCGAAAGTATTAGAGGGTAAGCGGGAGCTGGGGGCATTTCATGGGCGAGTTGCGATAGGAATCTTGATCGTACAAGACTTGATTGCACTGGTTGTGATGACTGTTGCTAATGATCAAATTCCTTCGCCTTGGGCTTTAGTTGTATTTGCATTACCGCTATTAAGACCTCTGTTGTATCGCTTGCTCGATGCTACAGGCCATGACGATTTACTGATTCTCTTTGGTTTGCTTTTAGCGCTCGTTATTGGTGGTTATGGATTTGAGTTGGTTGGTTTAAGCTCTGAGTTGGGGGCGTTGGCATTTGGTGCTGTGTTAGCCAAGCACCCTAGGGCAGGCGAGCTTGGAAAGGCATTGTGGGGTATTAAAGAGTTCTTTTTAGTAGGATTCTTTTTAAGTATTGGCATGGGTGGCCTTCCGAACCTTGATGATTGGGTTTTTGCTGGGTTCATGTTACTGCTGATTCCTGTGAAAATAGCGCTGTTTTTTATATTGCTTATTCTGTTTAAACTTCGAGCCCGCAGCTCATTTTTGTCTGGTTTAAGTTTGGGGAATTATTCTGAATTTGGCTTAATTGTAGCCAGCGTTGTTTTGCCGGAGTATTTGATACCGTTAGCGTTGTTGGTGGCATTATCCTTTGTTATTTCAGCGCCTTTAAATGCAATGGCGCATACCTTATACGAACGCTTGAGTGATAGGCTGGTTAAATTCGAGCGCGATACCAGACATCCAGATGAGCAGCCTGTAGAACTTGGTGATGCCGAAGTATTGGTGATGGGCATGGGCAGAACAGGAACGGCCGCTTATCAATATTTGAGTGGGAATCATAAAGTAATCGCCATGGATTCAGATCCGGTTAAAGTTGAACAGCATAAGAAGAATGATTTGAATATTTTTTATGCAGATGCCGAGGATAGAGTATTTTGGCAGAGCTTAGATTACGGTGATATTGAGGCAGCAATTTTATGTTTAAGCGATTGCGAGGCGAATGTTACTGCGGTTACTAAATTACGGAAGTTTGGTTTTAACGGCTTAATTGTTGCGCATAGCTTGCATGAAGATGAAGCCGACCGTGTACTAAAAGCGGGTGCCGACCAAGCCTATTTAACTATGGCAGAGGCCGGAGCTGGTCTTGCCGAGCATGTGCGGCAAAAGCTTGAGGGCTAATATGTTATTTTTCTTTCATGGGCTAGAAAGCGGGCCGCATGGTTCGAAGTACCACCTAATGAAGGCTGTGCATCCTGAATTACAGGCGCCTGATTTTCAAGGTATGGATTTAGCCCAACGCCTTGCCGTTGCAGAGCAAGAAACCCGTGGGCTTTCTGGGGTTACGTTGGTGGGCTCATCTTTTGGTGGGCTATTGGCTGCTCGGCTCTATAGCCTGTATCCGGAACGCTTTAAAAGCTTGCTGTTGCTGGCGCCGGCGGTGCATACGGAAGAAGGTGAACAGGTAAGTGAAATGCCACCTGCATCACGAGTGCGGGTAATTCATGGCAATGCCGATGAAGTGGTGCCGCACGATAAAGTGGCAGATTTTTGTAAGCGCTTCGGTATTCAGTTGATTACCGTGGCGGATAGCCACCGGCTTGCTGCAGAGGGCTCCCAAGATATGATATTATCTGCTCTTAGTGATATTTACTCTACGAGAAACTAGCTTTGCAAATTTGCACCAATGAGATCCCTTTAATTCGTCACCTTGTTCACGAATCATTAGCCGATTATGAATTACATCACTTGGCGCCGCACGTTGCCCCACCGAGTACGTTAAGTATTCTGCGGCGTGAAGCTGCGCGTGGCATTGTGCAACGGCAAGAGCAGGGGAATACCAAAATTCTACTGCTTTATACCGAGCGTTATGATGATTTTAGCTTTCCAGGCGGCGGTATTGATGCAGGCGAACACCCTATTGTAGGCCTTAAGCGCGAGTTAAGTGAAGAAACCGGGGCTCGCGATATTCAAGTGTTACGTGCCCACGGTAAAGTTACCGAGTATTTGCCTACTTGGAAGCAGGGTTTCGATGTGATGCATCAAACTTCTTATTGGTTCCATTGTGATATTGCCAGTGAATTAGGCGATAACAACTTAGAAGATTATGAAGTAAATAATGGCATGTCGGCGCACTGGGTTTCCCTTGCTGAGGCGGTAGCGCACAACCAAGCGGTAATTAGATCCCGGCCGAGCAGCATGGGGTTATCGATTCATCGAGAAACTCTCGTACTCGAGCAGTTGCTTGCTACACCAGAATAGAGCAGTTCCCGCTTGTATCCTCGCCAGATTGAGCGAGGGTTTACGCGGAGTTTTGCTAAACAACCCAAGTATTAACGCAGCATTATAAGTACCATAAATTGGATGAATGGCTGTTATCAGCCTTGTAGTACCAGTGCTCATTCATTTTCTACGCGGAATCGCGTATAATTCAGCCGTTTTCAAATCGCCTACGCTTGTTTCGTGTTGAACCAAGCGGGGGCTTTTATTAAGAGGAATTATTTGTGTTAGAACAATACCGTGCACATGTGGCCGAGCGGGCCGCCGAAGGAATTCCAGCAAAGCCACTTTCAGCAGAACAGGTTTCTGAGTTAGTAGAGCTTTTGAAAAACCCACCAGCAGGTGAAGAAGATTTCTTATTAGAGCTATTAAGTGAACGCGTGCCTCCAGGCGTTGATGAAGCAGCTTATGTGAAAGCTGGCTTCTTAGCTGCTATCACCAAGGGTGAAGTAAGCAGCCCAGTAATCGATAAAGCACTTGCGGTAAAATTATTAGGCAACATGCACGGCGGCTACAACATCGTAACCTTAGTTGAGTTACTTGATGATGCCGAACTTGCTGAGCTTGCTGGCGCAGAGTTAAAAGAAACCATTTTGATGTTTGATGCTTTCCATGATGTGGAAGCGCGCATGAAAAAAGGTAATGCGGTAGCGAAAGATGTAGTGGAATCTTGGGCCAAAGCGGAATGGTTTACCAACCGCCCAGAAATGCCAGAAAAAATCACCACCACCGTATTTAAAGTAACGGGCGAAACCAACACCGATGATTTATCACCTGCACCAGATGCATGGTCGCGCCCCGATATTCCTTTGCATGCCAAAGCAATGTACAAAATGCCACGTGAAGGCATTACGAACGCAGCAGAGCAAATTGAAGAGCTGAAGAAAAAAGGCCACCCAATTTCTTTCGTTGGCGATGTTGTAGGTACTGGCTCTTCGCGTAAATCAGCAACGAACTCTGTGTTGTGGTGCATTGGTGAAGATATGCCAGGTACACCGAACAAGCGTTCTGGTGG